>JAYUYT010000065.1:0-13423 GCA_043752345.1 Nitrosospira sp. | reverse complement strand
GTCCATGCGGGTAGCACCACGCTCGGTGATGCGCGTAATCGCAGTTTCGGCAATGATCTCGTCAACGCTGACGGCGGTGGATTCCACCGGACAGGTGCAGCTCATATCACCCACAGTACGGAAGCGCACCATGATGTTCTCCGCTTGTTCACCATCTTTGGGTTGCACCAAGTGGGATACTGGCAGCAGGCCGGTGCCGCGCCGGATCACCTCGCGGGTATGGGCGAAATAGATGTGCGGCACTTCCAGTTGCTCGCGGGCAATATATTCCCAGACATCGAGTTCGGTCCAGTTGCTGATCGGAAACACGCGGATATTTTCCCCCGCATGCACCCGTGTATTGTAGATATCCCACAGCTCCGGCCGCTGGTTCTTCGGGTCCCATTGGCCGAATTCATCGCGGAAGGAAAAGATGCGTTCCTTGGCGCGTGCTTTCTCCTCATCACGGCGTGCGCCGCCGATGCAGGCATCGAAACGGAACTCGGCAATGGCATCCAGCAATGTCACCGATTGAAACGCATTGCGACTCTGATTCTCCGAGCGCAGCACCACCCTGCCCTGGCGGATGGAGTCTTCCATGCTGCGCACGATCAGGCGCTCGCCCAGTTGTTGGGCGCGACGGTCACGAAACTCGATCACTTCGGGGAAGTTATGGCCGGTATCGATATGCAGCAGCGGAAACGGGAAGCGCCCCGGACGGAAAGCTTTTTCCGCCAGCCGCAACAACACGATGGAATCCTTGCCACCGGAGAACAATAGCGCCGGGTTGGCGCATTCCGCCGCCACTTCCCGCAGGATATGAATGGATTCACTCTCCAGTGCATCCAGATGACCCAGTTGCCGGGCCGTACGGCGTTTAATCACTATCGGTTCGCTTTTCATCACAAAATTGGGCACAGGGGTAATAAATTCTTGCATGTCACTCAATATAATATCCATCGCTTAATCCTAAGCAGAACGTGATTTCCTGGAATGCGGGTCATGCGCCTTATCCTCCAGACTCTGGTTTGGAGTCGAATCAGCAGAAGCTGCGGCAGCACTCTGCCGCCCGCCCGGATGCAAACCGCACTCCTTGGTTTCGGGGTTTTCCCACCACCAGCGTCCGGCACGAACATCTTCGCCGGGAGTGATGGCGCGCGTACAGGGTGCGCAACCGATGCTGCTGTAACCCTTGTCGTGCAGCAAGTTGTATGGCACCTCAAACTTTTTAAGGTAATCCCACACATCGATGAGCTCCCAGTCCAGCAGCGGGCTGATTTTTTGCAGCCCGTTGTCGACATCGAATTCCACTGCGGCTAAATCTTTCCGGGTCGGCGCCTGATCGCGGCGCAGCCCGGTGATCCAAGCACGCTTGCCGCGCAAAGCACGTTGCAGCGGCGCTACCTTGCGCATATGGCAGCAAGCTTTGCGCAGATCCACGCTGTTATAAAATCCGTTGGGGCCATGCTGCGCGGCGTATTCTTCCACCGCAGCAGACTCGGGGAAATACAATCGGATGCGAATGTGATAGCGATTCTCTACTTGCCGCATCAGACTGTAGGTCTCTTCCGGCAGGCGGCCGGTATCCAGAGTGAACATTTCGATGGCGGGATAATGCTGCCCGATCAGATCGGTCAGCACCATGTCTTCCGCACCGAAACTGTTGGCGAAAGCCACCGGAGCATAGTCTGCCTGCACCGCATCCAGCAGCGTACGCACCTGCTTGATTCTGGATTCAAGACTCATGCCGCTATTTCGCTCAGTGCCCAAAATCCGTCACACCACAGTAGCCGACTGTCCGGACTGCTGAACCCGCAGCAATCCGGCTGCAGCGGTCTGCGGCAGTGCGCCGGTCAGGTCAAGCTGGCGGTCAAAACCCAGACAGAATTCTGCGATTTCCAGCGTCCAGGAATCCAGTTCGGAAAACCACCCGGTCAACAGCACATCATTCAGTTCCTCGACAGGGTGCGCAAAATACTCCGCAAACTTGATCAACTGTTTGGACAAGTGCGGTTTGGTCGGCAATACGCGCCGCAACTCTTCTGCCTGCTCTGTCAGGCTGCCGCACTTCTGTCCGCCGAGCAATTCGGTCACGCCCTGGCCAATCAAACGTGCGATCTCTTCGGCACACCTGAGTGAATCTTCAAATTTGCGCTGATACTTGAGCGCATCCCGGTAGTTCCGCTCGTGGGCTGCTTCAAAGAAGCTTGAACCGATCTTCACCTGGCTCATTCCCGCGCACTCGCCTCCACCCAATTGCAGCACCTTGAAATCGCTGGCCGTGCCATGATCGCGCAAGACCGATTCCAGTTGTTCCGGTTTAACTTCCATCAAATCCGCCAGCAGTTCGCCAAAATAGGTTTTGCCAACGCGCCGCGTCCAGGAAAAAAATGTCTCTGCCGCTTCACGGTTGGATGCATAAGCCGCTCGCACCCGTTCTACTGCCGCTTCCACGCGTGCTGCAGGTATCGATGGGCCTTTGATCGCCAGCGCTCCGCACGCCATGCCATTGCCGCCGAAATACATCTGATAATGCGGCACCAGTTTTCCGAGCATGCGCTTGCCTTCACCGTAAATGCCGATGTCGCCAGTCTCCGGCTGGGCGCAGCCGTTATGACAGCCGGAAACACGAATTTTCAGGTCATGTTCGCCGCCACTCAACTTGGGCGCAACGATCGGACTGGAAGTTATCCCCAGACGGCAGGTCGAGGTACCGGGGCACGCCACTACGTCGTCACCCGCTTGCGGCTCACTCAAACCCAGCGCAGCCAAGGCAGCACGTAGGGGATCTATTTTTGCTTGCGTCACATTCGCCAGTATCATGTTCTGATCCTGGGTTACTCTGATGTCGTGCAGACCATGACTCTCGCTAATAGCGGCGAGACCGCGCAGTTGCATCGCAGTCAAATTGCCCATCGGCA
Organism: Nitrosospira sp.; assembly: GCA_043752345.1. GTDB lineage: Bacteria > Pseudomonadota > Gammaproteobacteria > Burkholderiales > Nitrosomonadaceae > VFJL01. The sequence goes on along the minus strand of JAYUYT010000065.1, from coordinate 10,523 downwards.
CACTGATCGGAAAAACGTAATGGCCGGGCTGTTTCTGGCTGAACAGGCGGCGTGGCGCACCAATGCCGGGGGCTGCACTGTCGTCTCCGGCGCTCCATGCGCCTTGCGGGTAATCCTGCGCTGCCAGTGCGGCCCGGGTGCGCGCCAGTTCTTCGCGGTATTTCTCGACAAACCCTGCGGCACCGAATTTGTCGACCAGGAACTTGATCCGCGCTTTGGCGCGTTTGACTCGGTCGGAATAGCGGTTATGCAACGAGATAATCGCTTCCATCACCAGCAGCAGATCTTTTTCCTCAATGAATTCTTCCACCACAATGGCCTCGTGCGGTTTATGTCCGAGACCACCGCCAGCCACGACCTTGAAACCGAAGCGCTCACCTTTGCGCACTGCGATTACGCCCATGTCGTGCATCATGCCCTGGGCGCAATCGGACTCACACGCCGAGAAACTGATCTTGAACTTGCGCGGCATTTGCTGATTCAACGGGTTGCGCAGAAAATGCTGCACCGCGCCGTCGAGATGCCGCGTCACATCGACATGCTGCCGCGGACACACGCCAGACAGAGAACAGGCAGTCACATTGCGGATGGTATTACCGCAGGCCTCACGCGTGGTCAAACCGGCCGTAGCCAAATGCCGCAATACTGTTGGCGTATGCTCAAGCGGCACATAATGTATCTGGATATCCTGGCGCGTAGTGATATGCACGACATTGTGGCGCACATATTTCTCCAGCACATCGGCGATCACCGTCAATTGCGGCGCAGTCAGACGACCGCCCGGAAGTTTGACGCGCACCATGTTGACACCTTCCTGGCGCTGACCGTAGATCCCCATTTGCAAGCGGGTAGCGGTGAAACGATCGGCATCCATGCGCAGGCCCTGGTAATCCTGCAGCGCCTGATCGAATAGATTTATTTCCTCGTCGTTAGCGAGACCGGCCAAGTGACTCATTCTGATTCTCCACAATCGGTTACCATATCAGCTTGCGGCTGATACTGGCTGCAACTCCCGGCACACCATCCACCGCACTGATCCAGCCAGCGCGGCGGGCGACCACCATCGCCCCAAACCCAGCATGATAACAACAGACGTATATGTCACGAAAGAATATTGTGTTAGATTGATATAATTCTACCTTATTTGCAAACGAAGATCATGAAACTGCAACAATTGCGTTACTTGTGTGAAGTCGCCAATCAAGGGTTGAATTTATCCAAAGCCGCAAAAACCCTGCACACTTCGCAACCCGGGATCAGCAAACAGATCAGCTTGCTGGAGAGCGAACTGGGAGTGGACATCTTTGTGCGCAACGGCAAACGTGTGGTCAAGATCACCCCGCCAGGGCAGGCCATTATTGAAATTGCCGAAAGAATGCTCAGAGACGCGAAGAATCTGAAACAGGTTGGTCAGGAATTCACCAATGAAGCCAGCGGCTCTTTGACCATCGCCACCACCCATACCCAGGCACGGTATGCACTGCCGTCTGCGATCCAGCGTTTCACCGCACGTTATCCCAAGGTGAAGCTGATTCTGCGCCAGGGCAGCCCGACGCAAATAGCCGAACTGGTTACTTCAGGCGAAGCAGATATCGCCATCGCCACCGAGGCAATTGAATTATTTCAGGAACTGGTGATGCTGCCGTGCTATCAGTGGAATCGCTGCATTATTACCCCGCCCCGGCACCCGTTGCTTAAACTCGAGAAACTGACGCTGGAGGCCATCGTTCAGTATCCCATCATTACTTATGATTTCGCTTTCACTGGTCGTACGAAAATCAATCAGGCGTTCGCAGCCAAAGGGCTAATCCCTAACGTGGTGCTGACTGCAATAGATGCCGACGTAATCAAGACCTACGTGGAATTGGGGTTAGGCGTCGGCATACTGGCGCAGATGGCATTTGATCCCAAGCGCGACAAACATCTGCGGGCCATCGATGCCAGCCATCTGTTTGAACCGAGCACCACGCGCATCGGCATTACCCGCAACAGTTACCTGCGCGGATACGTGTACGATTTCATCGGCATGTTCGCCCCCCATCTCAATCACACTGTGATCACTGCGGCGATGGAAGGGCACCCGTAACCGGCAGCGCACGCAAACCCACGGCAGAATCCAGTTAAGCGCTGGTACGGCAAACCGTAACCCGACATCATATAATCGCAACCTATCCCTGTTCCGCCCCGTTCATGACTGCAATCAGACTACTTCCCGACCTGCTCATCAATCAGATTGCCGCTGGTGAGGTGGTGGAGCGCCCTGCCTCGGCACTCAAGGAACTACTGGAAAACAGCCTGGATGCCGGAGCAAGCGAAATAACCGTGCAACTTGCCCAGGGCGGAATCAAATTGATCCGGGTGACTGATGATGGCAGCGGAATTTCCAGGGACGATCTGCCGCTTGCGCTTGCCCGTCATGCCACCAGCAAGATAACTACGCTGGAGGATTTGCAGAGAGTAGCGAGTCTGGGGTTTCGCGGTGAAGCGCTGGCGAGTATCGCCGCAGTTTCGCGCCTGCTGCTGACAAGCCGCACGGCAACGGAAAAACATGCCTGGCAGATACAGGTGGAAGGCAACCGCTACTCACAGCCTGAGCCGGCGGCACTGGCTGCCGGGTCCGTAGTGGAAGTGCATGACCTTTACTTCAATACCCCTGCCCGGCGCAAATTCCTGAAAACCGAAGCCACTGAATTCGCCCATTGCGAGGAAACCTTTCTGCGCCTTGCGTTGTCACGTGCCGCCATCGGCTTCACGCTGCAACACAACGGAAAAGTACGCCATCATCTGCGTCCGGTGGATGCGCAACAGCGCATCGCGGCAATATTGGGCCAGGAGTTTATCCAGACTGCGGCATTCATTGATGAACAAGCGGCAGACTTACGCCTGTGGGGTGCGGCCGCATTGCCTGCCTACTCGCGCTCCTCCCGCGATACCCAGTATTTCTTCGTCAACGGCCGTTTCGTCCGCGACAAACTGATCGCCCATGCGTTGCGCGAAGCTTACCGCGACGTGCTGCATCTGGAACGGCATCCGGCTTTTGTGCTGTTCCTGGAAATGGATCCGGAGGGCCTGGATGTGAACGTGCATCCCACCAAAACCGAGGTACGATTCCGCGATTCGCGCGCACTGCATCAATTCATTTTTCACGCAATCAACAAGGCCTTGGCATCGCCGCAGCAAGCGCTGGCACCCAGGGAACCGGAAAGCATAAGCTCGAGAACCGCTGCAGCATTTCCTGTTTACTCACGGCAAAACACCATGCCGCTTGCCACTGCAGCCCAGTCACCGGCTTTCTACCAGACTCTGTTTGGCGCGGACACAGTGCCACGTGCGCCACCTGCGACAACAACGTCGCCTGGAACGGAAGCAGAAACCCCGCCACTGGGGTTTGCCTTGGGGCAACTCCTGGGTATTTATATACTGGCGCAGAATGACCGGGGGCTGATCATCGTGGACATGCATGCGGCACATGAGCGCGTGGTATATGAAAAGCTCAAGTCAGCGCTGGACAGCCATACGCTGTCGATGCAACCATTGTTGATCCCCGTAACATTCCGGGCGGATAGCCTGGAAATCACTACAGCCGAAGAAAACGGTACGATCCTGTGCGAACTGGGATTTGAAATCGTTGCACTCTCACCCACCGCGTTGGCGGTGCGCGCGCTACCGGCCACTCTCAAGGACGCCGATGCAGTGCAACTCGCGCGTGCCGTTCTGCGCGAGATCCGTGAGTTCGGCGCTAGTCAGGTATTGACCAGCAGGCGCAACCAATTGCTCTCGACCATGGCCTGCCACGCTGCAGTTCGGGCAAACCGCATACTGACCGTGCCGGAGATGAACGCGCTGCTGCGGGAAATGGAAGCGACCGAGCGCTCAGGTCAATGCAATCATGGCAGGCCGACCTGGTTTGAAATAAGCCTGGCTGATCTCGACAAGATGTTCATGCGCGGGAAATAAGCTGTTTGAGCGGCTGGACCGGGTATGATCGCCTCAGCTTTAAATAACGGCCTGTTTATATAAGAGGCCGGACACTTCTTTAACCAAACCAAGAATTTCTGCAGCCCGATTACGGGAACCGGCACCATATAGCGCATGCTGCAGTATTCCGCATTTGTCGATTATGAACGTTGAACACACAACGCAGAGCTTTGTCTCTCCGCTCACTTTCTTTTCCTGCAGAACGTCGTATTTTTTGCATGCTTCGCTCTCACAATCAGACAGCAGCCGCACGGCAATGCCGTGTTTATCGCGAAACGAGCCGTGAGTCAGGCAGTCGTCCCGGCTGATACCAAAAACCAACGTATCAAATCTGGCAAACTCATCCTCCAGATCACTCAGCTCCAATGCATGGGCGGTGCAACCAGGCATATCGTCTTTCGGGTAAAAATAAAGTACAAGATTCTTCTTGCCTCTGAAGCTGGACAAACTGACCATCTCCATGTCGGCATCAGGCAAACAGAAATCCGGTGCGGTCTGTCCAATCGGCAACATATTTATCATTGAAACGAGAAGAAGTTATTCAAGCTCATAGCCACTATTACTGGGTAAATTTGCTGATGAATGTGCGGAGCTTCGCGAGTTGAACTGGTCGATTCCGACAGGGATGCGAAACAACTCGCCGGCGCAGTTCGGCGTATCGAGGAAACAAATTCTAACCCATTCCAACAAAGTTTCAACGGCTTTTGTTGAACGCTATTACACGCCTATAATGCAGCTATGAAAACTACTCTCTTGGGTGGGCGTACACCCAGAAATTTCCTGCGCGATTACTGGCAGAAGAAACCCCTATTGGTACGTGGTGCCCTACCTGACTTTCAAGGGCTTCTGACACGCAACGATCTTATCGATCTCGCCTGCAGGGATGACGCACAATCGCGCCTGGTGGTACGGCAAAAGGGGAAGTGGCAAATCGAACATGGCCCCTTCGTTACGCGCAACTTTTCTCGCCTATCAAAAAAAACCTGGACGCTGCTGGTCCAAGACGTCAATCACTTTCTGCCCGCAGCACGCGACCTGCTGTGCAGGTTCAATTTCATCCCCTACGCTCGGCTGGATGACCTGATGGTCAGTTATGCCCCCAAGGGTGGCGGGGTCGGGCCCCATTTTGATTCTTATGACGTTTTCTTGCTACAAGGCATGGGGCGCAGACTTTGGCAGATATCTGCCCAGCATGACCGTAGCTTGATTGCAGATGCGCCACTGAAAATCCTGCGTAACTTCCGCCCGGAACAAGAATGGGTGTTGGAACCGGGTGACATGCTTTATCTGCCGCCCGGCTACGCTCACAATGGTGTAGCCGAGGATGATTGCATGACCTACTCCATCGGCTTTCGCGCCCCAACTCACCAGGAACTCGCCACCCAGTTCCTGGTTTATCTGCAGGACCATGTCGAGCTTGACGGTATCTATCGTGATCCCGATATCGCCTTGCAGCCTCATCCGGCACACATCAGCTCAGCCATGCTGCGCCAGACAGGTCTCGCGCTGGGCAAAATCAAGTGGAACAACGCCGACATCGAACGCTTTATTGGCATCTACCTCACCGAACCAAAACCTCACATTTTTTTCACACAACCATCGCTCTCTCTCACCCAGAAAAAGTTCACCCGGCAAGTCGTAGAAAACGGGCTGCAACTGGATTTGAAAAGCCGCATGCTGTACCGAGGAAGAACCATTTTTCTGAATGGTGACGCCTATCCAGTCGGCGTTATGGCCCACCGTTCACTGGTAAAACTCGCCGACCATCAGGAATTGCCAGCGGGAGAAATTCTTGACGCAGAGGCCATGACGCTGCTGCATCAATGGTATCTCTACGGCTACCTTAAAATGGTCAGTTGAAATTGCAGCGGATCATCCTGTGATAATCCTGCATTGCCGCTACTGCGTGGTTTGACGACCCCCCATTAAGGAAAATGCATAAATCCGGCGGAATCTACTGGACAACATTTCTGAATTCTGCTATTAAGGTAGCGGTCTTTCCAGATTTGAATGGCCAAAGCGCTTTTGCAACCACCATGATCTGATCCGTCATAAACTTATAAAGGAGATTAATAATGAGAGTCTACCCGCTCCTCGCTGCCGCTTTGATAACACTATCATTTACCGCTTGTGACCAGATGCGGGAAAAACAACCCGGGGAAGGGAAACCTGGTCAATACCCGCCCAGCCTCTGGGAAAAACGTGACGGTCAAGTGTCCGACGAGGAACTTGAGAAAGCGGCAAGAGAAGCCGCTGCTCCTGCTCCTGCGGCTCCTGCTCCTGCCAAATAGTAGAAAAAATAACTAACGCAATAACAGGCAAATGCAGATGAAAAAAAGCCGTCCTTCGGGACGGCTTTTTTTCTGCGTACTAGCCCGGTGCAACAGTGAATTCTCCCCATCTATCGCTTTAAGTTTGAATGGTCAGGGTAATTTATTATATACTTTGCATTGCTAAAATTTTTAAGGGAACCGGATAATGAAATACACACTCCTCGCTGTTACCCTAGCCGCATTGACACTGACCGCTTGCGGTGAAGGCAAGAAAAGTCTTGATGGTCACCCCATGGATAAACCACCTCCCTCTGCGGATGCCCCACGTACCTCTGAGCCTAATTTTGAGGCGCTTAAGGATGATGAACCGACTCCGGCCCCGGCTGGTACTGCTGCCGGTAAATGATGTCGATAATCGAAGCAAAAAGCGGCTTAAATCCCCAAAAGAATAGTTCTTCTTATGCAAGGAGCTATGCTTGGAAAGTCGGCAAACCGGAGCAATAAATTATTTTCACAATTCGTTCACAATCCAGCTTTTTTTGATATATACTATGTCGCCTGCTACAGCTACGACACGGCCCCCTGCAAATTATTTTATTTAACTAAGCTAAGGAAAATACACAATGAAACTTTCGCTCCTCGCTGCCGCTCTGGTAGCAGTAACATTCACCGCCTGCGACCGACCCAAACAAGCGGAACAAGCAGGTTCAGCCACTTATGGCACCAACATGGAAGGCGGCGGCACCCTTGGGCAAGAACGTAAGGAAATGGGCCTTACTGAAGTAACCGATGCCCTTAAGGAGGCGGCGCCAGCTGAAGATGATGATCTTAGCGGCCCTGCTGTGCTTCCCGGTTTTGCCCTTGATGGCAACGGCAACCCCCTCAAAGCAGGCCAGGAAGCCCACAAACCCCCGCAGGTTCATTAAAGCAGTTAACCGGCGGACAAAAAACCATCCCGCGGGATGGTTTTTTTATTGTCCGCAAATTGCAGCTGGGAAGCACCTTGCAGATCAAAGCAATAGATAAAACCGGTCGGGGGCTTGCATTTGGATCGGCCAGTTATTTCGTTATACATTAATTTTTGTTACACTACGCCCTGTCCCAAACCACTTATCAAGGAAACCGAATAATGAGATTCTCGCTCCTCGCCCTCACCTTGGCAGCACTCACTCTGGCCGCCTGTGGCAAACCCAACCAAGCTCTCCCAGAGCAAGAGAAGGCCCGTTTTGAAACAATATCAAAAGTGCCTGTCGATACTTCCCCAGAAATCGTTCCACCCCCGATTAGCGCGGATGAAGATCTAAGTGGCCCCACAATTCTCCCCAGCGCGCGCGCCGACGGCAGCACCGATCTGAGTACTATACACAAACCGGTCGCCCCACCAAAATAACGAACCGGCAAGACGATAAAAAACCATCCCGCGGGATGGTTTTTTATCGTCCGTAAGATCTGCTGATAGCGCCGGGTCAAACCAGTTGCCGCCAGCCAAAACCCTCATTCTGGCCGGCAATCCCGATCCAGTTTCTGTCACAGTTCAGGCTGCTGCTCAACGCGGTTTGCGCCAGCAGCGGAGTGTTGTTGGTCCGGCTCAAATGAGCCGCGATGACGTGCTGCAGCCGACTGCAATCAAGATTTGCCAGGAGCTTTGCCGCAGCGGTGTTTTCCAGATGTCCGAAACGGCCGCCGATGCGCTGCTTGAGGCTTGGCGGATAATCGCTATCCGCGAGCATCTGTGCATCGTGATTGCACTCCAGCACCAGCGCATGGCACCGACTCAGTATCGTTTCAATATGCGGGGTGGAACAGCCGGTATCGGTCAAAACGCCCAGACGCATCGCACCATCGCCGAATACAAACTGTGTCGGCTCGTGAGCATCGTGCGGAACCGGGTAAGGTTCTATCTCGATGGCATCGATGGCAAACCGCTGATGACTGTCGATGATGTTGACTTGCGACAATGCTGAAAAAGTCTTTTCCATGTTGCGCAGGGTGCCATGCGTCAACCATACCGGGATAGCAAATTTGCGTGCCAGCCGCGCTACACCGCTGATATGGTCGTCATGCTCATGCGTGACCACGATACCGTTTATCATGCCGGGATCAAGATCAAGGCGGGAGAGACGAGCAACGGTTTCTTTCAGGGTAAAGCCGCAGTCCAGTAACAGTCGGGTCTCCGCCACCTCGACTACCAGACCGTTTCCCTGGGAGCCACTACCTAGGCAGGCAAAGCGCATCTGTGACAAGCGCTATTTGAGCTGTTCATACAGCAGACTCAATATCTTGGTTGCCGTAGCGGATTTTTCCGGGGCACCTTCTTGATTGAGCACTTTGACTTCGCTGCCTGCCTCTGCCTCACTTACCTGAATACGATATTGCTCCGGTTTGGCGGCGGCGGCAGCAGCGGCTTCACTGCGCCAGAAAGCAAGTTTTGCCAGCATGCCTTCGCCAACCTTGTCGTTATCTTTATCCGGGTTGACATAGCGCACGAAATATATGCCTTGGGAACGATCACGATCTTCTACGGTAAAGCCAACGCGGTCCAGCGCCAGCCCGACGCGTCGCCATGAACGGTCAAATGCCTCGTTCAGCGTGAGAATTCCACCGCGTTCACGGTCAATACGTGCCCGTTGCTGAGTGCCGCCTGGGCTAGCCACCGCCGTTCTGGCGCGCGCCTCCTCCACGCCGAAACGCATCATCAGACGCGCAAGCATTTCTGCTTCCAAGCTCTGGTCGGCCGGTCGCGGCTGCCAGACGGTACGTGTATTACCTTCCAGCACTTCGTCCATGCCGCGGTGGCTGATATAAATTTCCGTAGTGCCCGCTTCGCCCCGTTCCAGGCGGGTACGGAACTTGTCGCGCTGACCGGTTGAATACAAGCTATCCAGGACCTTGGAGAGTATGCTACGTATGATATCCTGTGGAATATTGGCACGGTTTTCCGCCCAATCTGTTTCCATCACCCCGGCTGCGGGCGTCTCCACGTTGATGATAAAACCCAGTTCCTGCCAGAATTCTTTGACGATCGGCCACACCACCTCTGGCTCACCCTTCACCACCAGCCAGCGTTGAGTGCCGGCCCGCTCGATATGTGGCCCGGATTCATCCGCTGCAGGCAGGAGGGAAGTGGAGCCGGCTCCGGGTTTGCCCGTACGCTCTTTGTTATAGGCAGAATAAGTTGCGCTTCCTGATGGGTTGATATCGGGAACAATAAAACGCTCATCCGTGCTAGGTGCAGTCAAATCTGGTGGCACTTCCAGCGGCGGCAGCTTGCCTGCCGATTTGTAGTCCATTTTCTTGCTTTCGGGCAGCAAGGTCATCAGGTTACAGCCTGTCACCGCCAATACCACCATCAATGCCAGGCATGGCGTGACCGCTCTGCGCCATCTCATATTAAGCATCCAGCCCTTCCGCAGCATGAATCCCAGCCTGGTGCATCGCTTCCCTGACAACCTGCTGACATTGCGCCGACAGCGGAGTCAACGGCAGCCGCAGATTGGGGCCTATCAGTCCCATTTGCGCCAGTGCCCATTTAACCGGAATCGGGTTGGCTTCAACGAACAGATGCAGATGCAACCCCAGCAGTTTGTTGTTGGCCGCGCGGGCGGCGACCAGATCACCAGCGAATGCTGCCGCGCACATTTCATGCATCAGTTTCGGCGCGACATTGGCCGTGACCGAAATCACGCCATGCGCACCCAACAGCAGCAACGCCAGAGCGCTGGCATCATCTCCGCTATAGATTGCAAAATTTAGTGGGGCGCGGCGCAATAAATCGGAACCGCGGCCGATGTCGCCGGTCGCGTCCTTGATACCGATGATATTGGGGATCTGCGCCAGTCGCAATGTCGTATCGTTGGCAATATCTGCCACCGTTCTACCCGGCACATTGTATAGAATCTGTGGGATATCCACCGCTTCCGCCACTGCCCTAAAGTGTTGATACAGGCCTTCCTGGGTGGGTTTGTTGTAATAGGGGACTACTGACAGGCTCGCGTCCGCACCGGCATCCTTCGCGTAAATCGACAGGTCTATGGCCTCGCGCGTGGAATTCGCGCCGGTACCGGCGAGCACCGGCACACGTCCGGCGGCGTGCTCTACTGCAATGCGGATCAGCAGATGATGCTCGTCGAAATCGACTGTGGGAGACTCGCCGGTAGTACCTGCCACCACGATGCCATCAGTTCCCTGCGCCACATGGAAATCAATCAAGGCGCGAAACCGCTCCAGATCCAGCTCGCCTGCATCGTTCATGGGCGTAACGATGGCAACCAG
>JAYUYT010000064.1:0-30357 GCA_043752345.1 Nitrosospira sp. | reverse complement strand
CGGCCCGGCAATATGCGGCAGAATAGCCAGGCTATCAAGCAGATGCCGGGTCAGCATTATTTCCGGTTCACGCACCGCTGTCAGATTATGCACCTGGTTCCATTTTCTGATTAGCGCCAGATATTGCAGCAAGCGGGCCTGGGTTGCCTGCGGAAACGTAAATCCCAGGGCCGCAGTCCCGGTAGCCAGTGATTCCGCCAGATTCATGCGCTTTTCTTTTTGTCCAAGCCGGAAAAACCGCGTTTGATATGCACCAGCAACAACGAAACCGCTGCCGGTGTCATGCCGGAAATGCGTGCCGCCTGCCCCACTGTTTCAGGTTTGTGCTGATTCAGCTTTTGCTGCACCTCGCTGGAAAGCCCGTGCACAAACCGGTAATCCAGATCTTGCGGCAAACAGTCCTCTTCGTGGTGCAGGTGGCGCGCCACTTCAATCTTCTGGCGCTCGATGTAACCCTGATATTTCGCCTGAATTTCGACTTGTTCCGCAACCAGGGTATCGGCGACGATTCCGTCGCCCTGCGGCAGCGTCATCAGGCCCGCATAGGTCACCTCTGGACGGCGCAGCAGCTCATGCAGAGAGTATTCGTGCTCAAGGGGTTTGCCCAATACCCGCAGGATATCTGCTTCAAATAAAGCATTCGCATTCATTTTTGGGTTGAGCCAGACAGCTTTCAGTCTTTCCTGCTCGCGGGCAATGGCTGTGCGCTTGGCGTCGAACATGGCCCAGCGCGCATCATCCACCACCCCCAGTCTGCGTCCGACTTCTGTTAAACGCAGATCGGCGTTATCTTCACGCAACTGCAGGCGATATTCGGCACGACTAGTAAACATGCGATAGGGCTCCGTGACGCCACGGGTGATGAGATCATCCACCAGCACACCCAGATAAGCTTCATCACGTCGCGGACACCATGCGTTGAGCCCCTGCGTTTTGAGGCTCGCATTGATACCGGCCAACAACCCTTGTGCGGCAGCCTCTTCGTAACCGGTAGTGCCGTTGATCTGTCCGGCAAAGAACAATCCCTCTATCGCCTTGGTTTCAAGAGAACTTTTGAGTCCGCGCGGATCAAAGTAATCGTATTCGATGGCGTAGCCGGGACGTGTGATATGCGCATTTTCCAGCCCTTTGATCGAGCGCACCAGATCAACCTGCATGTCGAACGGCAAGCTGGTTGAGATTCCGTTAGGGTATACCTCATGCGTGTTGAGCCCTTCCGGTTCAAGAAAAATCTGGTGAGATTCCTTGGTGGAAAACCGTACCACCTTGTCCTCAATGGAAGGACAATAACGCGGTCCCGTGCCCTCGATTGTACCGGCGAATAAAGGCGAGCGATCCAAACCGGCGCGAATGATATCGTGGGTTCTGGTGTTGGTATGTGTAATCCAGCAAGATAGCTGGCGCGGATGTTGGGTGACGCTGCCCAAGAACGAAAACACCGGCGCAGGGTTGTCACCCGCCTGTTCCACCATTACCGAATAATCTATGCTGCGCCCGTCTATACGCGGTGGCGTACCTGTTTTCAACCGCCCCACTGGCAGTTTCATCTCCCGCAAACGAAGTGCAAGGCTGATAGACGGCAGGTCACCGGCCCTCCCAGCTTGAAAACTGCTTGCTCCTATATGCGCCAAACCGCCAAGAAAAGTACCGGCCGTCAGCACCACCGCACGCGCAGAAAATCTTACTCCCAACTGGGTGACGACTCCCGTGACCCGGTCACCTTCAAGCGTAAGGTCGTCCACCGCTTGCTGAAACAGGCAAAGATTGGGTTGATTTTCCAAGCGGCGCCGGATCGCTTGGCGATAGAGCGTCCGGTCGGCTTGGGCGCGCGTCGCGCGCACCGCCGGCCCCTTGCTGGAATTAAGTATCCGAAACTGAATACCGGCCTCATCGGCGGCGGCGGCCATGGCACCACCCAACGCATCCACTTCCTTGACCAAGTGCCCCTTGCCTATGCCGCCAATGGAGGGATTGCACGACATTTGTCCTAATGTCTCGATATTGTGCGAAAGCAGCAGCGTTTTTTGCCCCATACGCGCGGAGGCAAGTGCTGCTTCTGTGCCGGCATGGCCACCACCCACCACAATTACATCGAAATTTTCAGGAGAGATCATCAGCATTAACAATCATTGGAAGTCTTGAAGGAAAACATTCTACGGTAAAACAAAAAATGGCGTAAGTGCTTCCCCCGCCCCTAAGGGAAACTGGCATGCTTTCCTGGGGGTTCGGCGAGTGTTTCACGTGAAACACTCCTTGCAAAACATTGCCCAACACTTCGATGTGGTTATTGTGGGAAGCCAGCAAGGCTGGGCTTGAAATTACTTGCCGATACAAAAACGGGAGAATATCTCGCCCAACAAGTCATCGGCGCTGAATTCACCGGTAATAGATGACAGCGATAACTGGGCAAGCCGCAACTCTTCCGCCAACAACTCCCGCTGGCTCTCGTCCTCAGTCATCCCGGCCGCTTCCTCCAGGCGTCCTTGGGCCTCTGCCAGCGACTGCAGGTGGCGATGACGCGCCATGAACAGGCCTTCGCCCGCAGAAGGTGGCTGCCAGCCAATGATCTCCTGCAACTTCTGTCGAAGCAATTCGATCCCGGCACCGGTTTTGGCAGAAAGATAAATCTCTGACCCGCCTTCCACAGTCTTGATTCGTGGGGCTTCATTCAGTATATCTATTTTGTTAAACACCCGGATTACTGGCAGTCCTGCAGGAAAGCTGTCAAGTATCGCCCAATCTTCTGGCACAGCACCCGTGCAACTGTCTATCAACAGCAACGCCAGATCGGCTTTCTCGATGGCAGCACGGGTGCGCGCAATGCCGATTTTTTCCACGGTGTCATTGGTTTCCCGTAAACCGGCGGTGTCTATCAGATGCAACGGCAAGCCCTCTAGATTGATCGCCTGATGAACGGCGTCTCGGGTGGTGCCGGGAATTTCGGTGACAATGGCCACCTCCTCCCCGGTCAGCCGATTCATCAAGCTGGATTTGCCCACGTTGGGCTGTCCCACCAACACTACGCACATTCCTTCGCGCAGCAGACTGCCCTGTCTGGCCGATGTGAGCACACACTCCAATTGTGTCCGAATGCTGTTCAGCTTGCTGTGTAAGTCAGCGTGTTGCAGGAAATCTGTTTCTTCTTCGGGAAAGTCCAGAGTTGCTTCAACCAACATGCGCAAGTCGGTAACTGCCTGCACCAAAGTACGGATGGCGGCAGAAAACTCCCCTTGCAGCGAGCGCATGGCACAGCGCGCGGCTTCGCTGGTGCTGGCGTCGATGATGTCCGCCACACTTTCAGCTTGAGCCAAATCCAGCTTGTTATTGAGGAAGGCGCGCAGGGTAAATTCCCCCGGCTGCGCCAGCCGCGCGCCGGCAGCAAGGCAGCAGGAGAGCAGCAGGTTCATTATTGCCTGACCGCCGTGACCCTGGAGTTCCAGCACATCTTCACCAGTGTACGAATGCGGTGCAGGAAAATAAAGAGCAATGCCTTGATCTATGACTAGCCCATTTTCATCACGAAATTTGCTTAAGCTGGCGTATCGTTGTTTAGGAATATAGCCCAGAATCGCCTGGGCTAAAGATTGCAGGTTTGGACCGGAAATTCGCACCACACCGATGCCACCCCGTCCCGGTGGAGTAGCAATGGCGGCAATGATGTCGGTGTTTGCCATTAGGATAAAATTGAACCCGAAGTCTGCGGCTCAGCCACAGATTAACGCGTGTGGCCTGGTTTCCGAATTCATGGGGAACCCAAGCCGCACCCCCCGGTTACTTCTTCTTATTTGCTGTGGTGGCAGTGGTAGCAGCAGCACGTTCGATCATGCGTGTGATTTGCCATTGCTGGGCAATCGAAAGCATGTTGTTCGTCAAGGAGTACAGCACCAATCCTGCCGGGAAAAAGAAAAAGAAAATGCTGAAAGCAAAAGGCATTATTTGCATGACCTTAGCTTGGATCGGATCCGTGGGAGTCGGGCTGAGTTTCATCTGGAAAAACATGGAAACCCCCATAACAATCGGCAGCACGTAGTACGGGTCCGGGGATGATAAATCCTCTATCCACAGTATGAACGGCGTGTATCGCAACTCCACGCTGGCGAGCAATACCCAAAAAAGCGAGATGAACACCGGGATCTGAACCACTATGGGCAAACAGCCGCCCAAGGGGTTAATTTTTTCTGCCTTATAAAACTCCATCATTGCCTGATGCATGCGTTGCCGGTCGTTCCCATGTTGTTCACGCAACTTCTGCAGTTTGGGCGTGACAACCCGCATTTTTGCCATGGAACGATAACCCGCTGCTGACAATGGGAAAAACACCAGTTTAACCGACAAAGTCAGAAGGATAATTGATACCCCCCAGTTGCCAGTCATGGAATGATACACAGAAAGCAACCAGAACAATGGCGCGCCAATCACGGTCAGCCAGCCATAATCCACCGTAAGATCAAGTCCCGGAGCCAGCGCTGCGAGTTTACTCTGTTCCTGTGGCCCGACGTAAAGTGGCACGCTAACAGCGGCGGTCTGACCTGGTTCAATCATGCCCACTGGCATAATCACGCCGGCGGAATATCTGTTTTCACTTTGGCGTTTTGCATAATATTCGCGCGGGGACTTGTCTTGCGGCAACCAAGCGGTAACGAAATAATGCTCCAGCATCGCAATCCAGCCGTTGTCCGCATTCTTGGGATAGGTTGCTTTATTCTTGTCCAGATCCGAAAACTCTATTTTCTTGAATTTTTCCTGCTCAGTGTAAATCGCCGCACCGGTGTAAGTAGGCACCATAAAAACCGAGCCCTCCGGTGGAGGGGCGTCATGTAAAATCTGGAAATAGGAGAATGGCCGGATTGCCGCAGCACCGCGATTGACGACCTCAAAACTGACGTCAATGATGTAACTGCCACGATGGAAAGTATAAATTTTGGTTACTTGCGCCCCGTCGGTCTCAGGTGCGAGAAGCCGTACCTCAATTTTGTCCTGATCAGCAGCCAGGTCATACGTGCTTGAAATTGCTGTATAACGGGTCTTGTGGTTGGGTAGCCCATCTCCAATCATTCCCGATTGCGCCACATTAAGACGTTCGGGTTGGTTTTGTAGCAGTGCATACGGCTTGTTTTTGTCTCCTCTTTCCGGGTGAAACAGCAGTTCAACTTGGCGCAAATCACCACCAGCAGTGTCGATTTGCGCCGTTATCATGTCAGTCTTGACCAGGATTTTCTCTCCTGATTCCAGTTTTCCGCCTGCCTCCGCTGCGGGAGTAGCACCATTCACCGAACCAGTAGCTGTATCGGGCTGCGTAGAAATAAGCCCCTCTCCCGGGACTGGCGTCTCGTCTTGAGCATGCCGGGGCGAGCCGCTTGCAGACCCCTTCGCCACCGACGTGCCCGGAGATGGTGGGTGCTGTTCTCTTTGCCATGCATCCCAGAGGAATAGCAGTGACGTAGAAAAAATCATGAAAAGTATTAATTTTTTTGTGTCCATCTTACTTCGTAATTTTGATTTAACGATGACGATTACAAATCGCACCGCAAACAATTCAAGTCCAGGGGCTCCTAGGGAACCGGGTCGTGTCCGCCGCACCCCCACGGATTACACCGTAGTATCCGCCACACGCTCAGCAATATTCCCCGTAACACTCCATGCTTGGTCAAGGCTTCACACGCATAGTGCGAGCAAGAAGGACTGAACCGGCAGGATGGTCCGAGAAACGGGCTCAAACAATACTGGTAGAGTTTGATAAAGCCAATGATTATTCGCGACATCGCTGTAATTGGATCATGAGCATCTCTGCTTCCGCCGTCAACCGAGCGCCTTCCCCTCGGGGGGGTGGGCGGCGCAAACGCACCACCAAGTCCAGCCCGGTCAAATGTTGCTGTCGGGTACGAAACAATTCGCGCAACAATCGTTTTACCTGGTTGCGATTGACCGCAAGATGTTCAACCTTCCTTGCGACGATCAATCCCAGTCGCGGATACAGGAGATTGTTGGGCTTAGCAAAAACCTGGAAAAATTCGCCGCTGGTGAAACATCTGAATCGGAGGACAGAGGAAAATTCTTCCGCGTTGTGCAACCGTTGGTTTTTCGACAAAAAACGAATAATACGAATCCAAAAATATTCAGGCTGGTTACGCCTAAACGCCCAGGCGTTTGCGGCCTTTGGCACGACGGGCCCGAATAACAGCAGCTCCGCCACGGGTTTTCATACGAACCAGAAAACCGTGAGTGCGTTTCCTCCGGGTAACGGACGGCTGATAAGTGCGCTTCATTTTTCCTCTAAGGGCTGGTAAATAAACGTGGCATTACAACTCCGGACACGGGCGATGTCAACTTTTATTTTTTTGGCCTGTGGATAAGAGTCATGAAAGAGTCTAGAATGTTCATCGACTATCGTTGCCGAATCTCTCGTTTTTTCTGATGCGCCTTTAATAAAAAAATCATGTCGACCGCCGATACCTTTTGGAGCTCCTGTCTTGGGCTTTTCGCAAAAGAATTAAGCATCCAACAATTCAATACTTGGATCAAACCGCTGCGGCTGGATTTTTTAGATAGCGCCCCCGACAAGCTAACAATTGTTGCCCCTAATCGTTTTGTCCTGCAGTGGGTCAAGGAGAACTTTCTCTCCCGCATTGAGCAGATGGCAGAAAACCATTTTTCCAGAATTATACAATTTCAATTAACACTTACCGATCCGGCGGTTGCGAAAATACCTGGGTTAACAGAAGAAAGCCGGGTACCTGTTTTTATAAACGCGGTTGCAAAAATTCCCCCCATACAATCCGCGCCCAAGGAAAAAAACCTGAGCCGATTGAATGCAAGCCGGCTAAACCCTTCTTTTACTTTTGAAAACTTTGTCACCGGAAAAGCGAATCAACTAGCCCGTGCAGCCGCGGTCCAGGTAGCGGAATTTCCTGGGGTTGCTTATAACCCTCTTTTTATTTACGGTGGTGTTGGCTTAGGCAAGACGCATTTAATACAGGCTATCGGCAATCTGGTACTGAAACACAATAATCAAGCCAAGATCCGTTATATCCATGCAGAACAGTATGTTTCTGACGTAGTGCGTGCTTACCAACACAAAGCATTCGATGAGTTCAAGCGCTATTACCACTCGCTTGATTTACTCTTGATTGATGATATTCAGTTTTTTGGAGGCAAGAATCGCACGCAGGAAGAGTTTTTTTACGCTTTCAACGCATTAATTGAGGCGCACAAACAAGTAATCATTACTTGTGACTCTTATCCCAAAGAAATTTCCGGCATGGAAGAACGCTTGATTTCCCGCTTTGGGTGGGGTTTAACTGTTGCGGTTGAGCCACCTGAACTGGAAATGCGTGTTGCCATCTTGCTGAAAAAGGCACTTCTAGAGCAAATAATACTGGATGAAAATATCGCCTTCTTTATCGCCAAGCATATTCGTTCTAACGTGCGCGAATTGGAGGGCGCGTTGAAGCGAGTACTTGCTTATTCCCGTTTTACCGGTCATTCATTGTCGCTGGATCTCGCCAGGGAGGCTCTGAAAGACTTATTAGCAGTACAAAACCGTCAGATTTCTATCGAAAATATCCAAAAAACCGTGGCAGATTACTATAAGATCAAGGTTGCCGAAATGTATTCTAAAAACCGTGCGCGCATCGTCGCAAGACCAAGACAAATGGCGATGGCTATCGCCAAGGAACTCACGCCTTTGAGTCTGCCCGATATTGGAGAAGCTTTTGGGGGAAGAGATCACACAACCGTATTACACGGATATCGGAAAATTGCTGAACTGCGCGCTTCTGACCCGACCACGAACCGAGACTTCACCGCCTTATTACATATTTTACGGGGTTGATAACAATTGAACAGTTTTGGGATAACTCTACATTTGACAGGATTCGAAATTTCACCCACATATTGTCCACGAAAAATACGCTATCAATACATTAAAAAAAACGGAACTAACGAATTGATATTGTTTAATTATTTTAATTTATACCGGACTTAGCCTGCATCTATTAACGATTATCAAGGTTTAAAAGAAATGAGACTAATACAAACCGAAAAGGATACTTTGCTCAAACCGCTACAAGCGGTCACCGGAATTGTTGAGCGCCGACACACTTTACCAATACTTTCCAACGTGTTAATCGAAAGAAAAGGTGAGTTGTTATCTTTTATGGCAACTGATTTGGAAATTCAAATAACCACGTCGACCAAAGATAGCGAGACTGTTAAACAAGGATTTTCGGTTACAGTTGCGGCTAAGAAACTGCAAGACATTCTGCGCGCACTTCCTGACAAGACGCAGGTTACCTTGGAAGCAGAAGAAAACCGCTTGCAGATAAAAGCCGGGAAAAGCCGGTTTAGTTTACAAACGCTACCGGTGGAGGATTTTCCAAAACTACCAGAGAGCACTGAACCCCAAGCAAAAATAACCATACAACAAAAAGAGCTGAAAGGTCTTCTGTTCTTGGTGCAATATGCCATGGCACAACAAGACATCCGCTATTATCTAAACGGACTTCTATTGCTGTTGGAAGAGGATTGTCTAAAGGTCGTGGCTACCGATGGCCACCGCCTGGGTTTTGCCTTGACTGCGCTGGAAACCCCGCAGGAGAAAAGGGAGGTCATTCTTCCGCGCAAGGCGGTATTGGAATTGGCCAAGCAATTAAATGACAGCGAAGAGCCAGTAACAATAGAAATTCTTCAAAACCAAATACGTTTTATCTTCTCAAATATTGTGCTGGTTTCAAAAGTCGTGGACGGGAAGTTTCCAGATTACAATCGGGTTATCCCGGTCGGATATCAAAAACATTTTGATGTGAACCGCTTGCTGTTTTTGCAAACGTTGCAACGTGCCGCGATTCTGTCAAACGAAAAATTCCGTGGGGTGCGCCTGATTTTGACAGCAGGCACGCTCCGCATCGTCTGCAACAATAGCGAGCAGGAAGAAGCACAGGAAGAGTTGGAGGTCCAGTATGATGGCGAAGCACTGGACATTGGTTTCAATATCACATATCTGCTGGATGTATTGAACAATCTAACGTGTGAAACGGTGCAATGTTCGTTTGGTGACGCCAGCAGCAGCGCGCTGATTACTGTTCCCGGCAATGATAATTTCAAATATGTCGTAATGCCAATGCGGATATAGATCAAGCTCACAGCAGCAACGGCAGCAAACTCTTTCGACAGATGAACGCAACACGCCAAACCAGAGTAGCCAAACAATGAGCGAAAAAACCGCCCCCAAAACAGATAATCCGGAAGCATACGGTTCAGATAGCATCAAAATCCTTAAAGGACTGGACGCAGTCCGCAAGCGCCCCGGGATGTATATTGGCGACACCAGCGACGGAACCGGGTTGCACCACATGGTGTTCGAGGTTGTGGATAATGCGATTGATGAAGCGCTGGCCGGCCACTGCGACGAAATCACCGTTATCATTCACCCGGATAATTCTGTATCGGTTCAGGATAATGGCCGTGGAATTCCCACCGGCATCAAGCACGATGACGAATTAAAGCGCTCTGCTGCTGAAATCGTCATGACGGAACTGCACGCAGGCGGCAAGTTCGACGACAACTCATACAAGGTGTCTGGCGGCCTGCACGGTGTGGGCGTGTCGGTCGTCAACGCTTTGTCCGCGTGGCTGCGTCTTACCATACGCCGCGATGGGCAGACCCACCAAATGGAATTCCGCAAGGGGGTTCCGGTCGTGCCGCTGGCAATTACCGGCAAGACTGAGCGACGTGGTACCGAAGTACACTTTCTTGCCAGCAAGGAAATTTTTGGTGACATTGAGTATCACTATGACATATTTGCAAAACGCTTGCGTGAGCTTTCATTTCTCAACAACGGGGTAAAGATACACCTGGTTGATCAACGTAACGGCAAAGAGGAAACATTTGCTTTTGTTGGTGGGGTAAAAAGTTTTGTCGAATACATCAATCGCACCAAATCAGTTCTGCACCCCGATATTTTTTACGCCAACGGAGAAAAAGATAACATCGCGGTAGAAGTGTCGATGCAATGGAACGACAGCTATGTTGAACAGGTTTTATGTTTTACCAACAACATTCCGCAAAAAGATGGCGGAACGCACCTTACCGGTTTGCGTGCCGCGATGACGCGCACGTTGAATAGCTATATCGAAAAAAACGAGCTGGCAAAAAAAGCCAAAATCGAAACCGCTGGCGATGATATGCGCGAAGGACTGTCCTGTGTTTTGTCGGTAAAATTATTCGAGCCAAAATTTTCTTCGCAGACCAAGGAAAAGCTCGTATCCTCCGAAGTTCGCCCAGCAGTGGAAGAAGTCGTGGCACAAAAACTGTCGGAGTTTTTGCTGGAGCATCCGCTTGATGCCAAAACCATATGCGGTAAAATCATTGATGCGGCCAGAGCACGCGAAGCCGCACGTAAAGCCCGCGAACTAACGCGGCGCAAAGGTGTGCTGGACGGCATGGGGTTGCCTGGAAAGCTCGCCGACTGCCAGGAAAAGGATCCCGCACAATGTGAGCTGTATCTGGTTGAGGGCGATTCCGCCGGTGGCTCTGCCAAACAAGGGCGCGACCGCAAGTTCCAGGCAATTATGCCGTTGAAAGGCAAAATCCTTAATGTGGAAAAAGCCCGTTTCGACAAACTGATTTCTTCACAGGAAATCATCTCTCTCATTACTGCGCTCGGTACCGGCATAGGTAAAGACGAATACAACCCCGACAAGTTGCGCTATCACCGCATCATCATCATGACTGATGCGGATGTGGATGGCTCGCATATTCGCACCTTGCTGCTCACCTTCTTCTATCGACAAATGCCGGAACTGATAGAACGGGGTCACATCTACATTGCTCAACCACCGCTCTACAAAGTCAAACACGGCAAGCAAGAACGCTATGTCAAGGATGATCACGAACTCAAGCAATACCTGCTGGGATTGGCGCTGACCGACGCCGAATTGCATGCGCATGCGGGCAAGCCGCCGCTGACCGGAGAAACGCTGGCGAAAATCGCCAACGAATATCTGCTGGCTGAGGCGGTGATCGAGCGCATGAGCCGCTTGATAGACAGCGAGGCGATGCACGCCCTGTTCCGTCATCCCAACATAAGCTTGAATAGCGAAATCGAAGCCGCCAAAAGCGCTGCCAAGCTGGCGGCGCATGTTGCCGGGGTTGAAATCACACCGGAATATGATGCCGCCACAGAAGAATTCAGGCTGAAAATAACCCGCATGCATCATGGCAACATCCGCACCAGCTACCTGGATCAGGACTTTCTGCACAGCGGCGATTATGTCCAGATCAAGCAAACCGCCCAGGTGCTCGACGGATTACTGGGACCGGGCGCGTATGTCAAACGCGGCGAACAAAAGCAGGCTGTCGGCGAATTCAAACAGGCACTCGATTGGCTGCTGCAGGAAGTGAAAAAAAGCATCGGCCTGCAGCGCTACAAGGGACTGGGAGAAATGAATCCAACCCAACTATGGGAAACCACCATGGACCCCCAAAGCCGTCGCCTGCTGCGCGCTCAGATCGAAGACAGTATCGCCGCTGACGAAATCTTCACCACCTTGATGGGCGATGCGGTCGAGCCGCGCCGGGCGTTTATCGAAAACAATGCGCTGGGGGTGCGCAATCTGGACGTGTAGGCCAATTGCGCCGACCGGATCGTTCCGCCAATCTCTGCCGATGGTGGTAAAATTTCTCCACCCATTTCTAACACTCCCGAAGGATTGATACCGCCATGTTGTCCGCAAAACAAACCATAGAAAACATTGATCCGGATTTGTGGCAGGCAATCAAAGGAGAGATGCAGCGCCAGGAAGATCACATCGAACTGATCGCCTCGGAAAATTACGCCAGTCCGGCGGTAATGCAGGCGCAAGGATCAGTGTTAACCAACAAGTACGCAGAAGGCTATCCCGGCAAGCGCTATTACGGCGGCTGTGAGTACGTGGATATGGTGGAGCAGTTGGCAATAGACCGGGTGAGGACGCTGTTTAATGCCGAGTATGTCAATGTCCAGCCACATTCCGGTTCACAGGCTAACGCTGCAGTTTACCTGTCCGCGTTAAAGCCCGGCGATACACTGCTGGGCATGTCGCTTGCGCACGGCGGACATCTGACGCATGGCGCGGCAGTCAACCTCAGCGGCAAAATTTTCAACTCGGTTGCTTACGGCCTCAATCCGGAAGAGGAATTGGATTACGATGCGGTGGAGCGACTGGCGCACGAACACAAACCGAAAATGATCGTTGCCGGGGCTTCCGCCTACGCGCTGGTGATAGACTGGAAACGGTTTCGCAAGATTGCTGATAGCGTGGGCGCCTATCTATTTGTGGACATGGCGCATTATGCGGGACTGGTGGCGGCGGGGTTTTATCCCAACCCTGTTGGTATCGCCGATTTTGTCACCAGCACCACGCACAAAACGTTGCGCGGCCCGCGTGGCGGCATCATCATGGCCAAGCCAGAATACGAGAAAGCACTCAACTCGGCGATTTTCCCGCAAACTCAGGGCGGACCACTGATGCACGTAATTGCCGCCAAGGCGGTGGCTTTCAAGGAAGCCGCCACCAAGGAATTCAAGGATTACCAGGAGCAGGTGATCGACAATGCGCGCGTGATGGCAAAGGTGTTGCAGGAACGCGGTCTGCGTATCGTCTCCGGGCGCACCGACTGTCATATGTTTCTGCTGGATCTTCGCGCCAAGAATCTTACCGGCAAGCAGGCCGAGGAATCGCTGGGATTGGCGCACATCACGGTCAACAAGAATGCCATACCCAACGACCCACAGAAACCCTTCGTTACCAGCGGCATTCGCATCGGTTCGCCAGCGATGACAACGCGAGGCTTCAAGGAAATCGAAGCAGAGCAATTGGCAAATCTGATTGCCGACGTATTGGATGCGCCTACCGATGTTAACGTGTTGTCACGCGTAGCACAGGAAGCAAAAGCGTTGTGCGCGAAATTCCCGGTTTACGGCAACTGATCACATTACGGGTTCTGCCCCGCAGTCATGCTGGATGACAAGCGCAATTTGCTTCATCCCGTAAACTAAACTTTGAATCATGAAATGTCCTTTCTGTAATGCAGATGACACCAGCGTAATCGATTCCCGCATCAGCGAGGAGGGTAGCAGGGTACGCCGCCGCCGCCGTTGTCTCACGTGTGATAAGCGCTTTACCACTTATGAAACAGTGGAGCTGCGGTTGCCGCAGGTGGTAAAGCAGGACGGCAATCGCTCCGAATTCAATCGCAGCAAATTGCTTACCGGCTTCATGCGTGCGCTGCACAAGCGCCCGGTTCCGACCGAATACGTGGATGCAGCGATCGATCGCATCGTGCAAAAAATTCTGAGCATGGGCGAGCGCGAGATCCCCTCGCGTAAAATTGGCGAAATGGTAATGCGGGAACTCTACAAACTCGACAAGGTAGCGTATATCCGGTTTTCTTCAGTGTACAAAAGCTTCCAGGACGCGGATGATTTTCATGACGCGATCATGGAAGTGCAAGGGCCGCAACGCAAGAAGCCGGAAAAAAAATCCTGAGCAGCAGAAGTGCGCGCTCTTTTCGATCTTCCCGCCGCGGAAGAATCGCATTTTCATAGAACCGCTCCAATTATGTTTTCTTCTACCGATCACGCCTACATGTCTCAAGCGCTGCAGCTTGCAGAGAAAGGACTGTATGGCACCAGTCCCAATCCGCGCGTAGGTTGCGTAATTGTGCGTGATGGCAAGGTGGTTGGCAGCGGCTGGCATGAGCGCGCAGGCCAGCCGCATGCCGAAATCAATGCGCTCAATGTAGCCGGGGCGGCGGCACGTGGCGCGACCGTTTATCTGACATTGGAGCCCTGCAGCCACCATGGACGCACCCCGCCGTGTGCTGAAGCGTTAATCAAAGCCGCTGTTGCCAAGGTGGTCATAGCCATGCAAGACCCGAATCCCTTGGTGGCGGGCGGCGGTTGTGCCTTGCTGCGACAGGCCGGGATCCAAGTGCAGATGGGGTTGCTGGAAGCGGAAGCGAGCACACTTAACATCGGTTTTGTCACGCGCATGACACACAAGCGCCCATGGGTGCGGATGAAAATCGCCGCGAGCCTTGACGGCAAGACCGCACTCAACAATGGCACCAGCCATTGGATTACCGCTGAAGCGGCGCGGCGTGATGGACACCGGTGGCGAGCACGCTCCTGCGCGGTGTTGACGGGGATGGGCACGGTACTGGCAGACGATCCGCAGCTCACCGTGCGGCATGTGGAAACGGTGCGACAGCCATTGCGGGTGGTGGTGGATAGCCGCCTGGAGATTCCGCTGGATGCCAAAATGCTGCGCGGCAAAGGCGAACTGATTTTCACTGCGAACGCCAGCGAGGGAAAAATCATGGCGTTACAGGATATCGGTGCGCGCCCCATCGTACTGCCAGATGGAAGTGGTAACGTCGATCTAACCAGAATGATGCAGACACTCGCCGATTACGAGATCAACGAAGTGCTAGTCGAGGCCGGTGCCAGATTGAATGGTGCGCTCATCCAGGCCGGTTTGGTGGATGAGCTGGTGATTTATCTTGCGCCGTGTTTAATCGGCGACGCCGCGCAAAGTATGCTGAATTTGCCGGAATTGACCGATCTTGCAGGGAAGCGCGCGCTCAAGATTGAGGATTTGCGTATGCTGGGAGCGGATATTCGCATCGTTGCCCGGCTTGAGTAACGGTTTTGGGGGCGTGCTGCGCGGATTAGCGCGGATTTTTGGTGAGCTTGCGCTGTAGTGTGCGGCGGTGCATGTTAAGTATGCGCGCGGTTACCGAAATATTACCGCTGTTCTCATTTAACACCCGCTGGATATATTCCCATTCAAGACGGCCGACCGATAGTGGATGGGTGCTGATCGGCACCTCGGCATCGCCGCAAGTGCGCTCGAAGGCAGCCATGATTTCATCGGCATCAACCGGTTTTGCCAGATAATGCGTTGCCCCTAGCTTGATCGCTTCCACCGCGGTGGTAATGCTGGCGTAACCGGTCAGCATGACAATGCGTGTACCGGAATCAAGCGCCTTCAGTTTCTCGACCAGCACCAGCCCGGAGGCACCCGGGAGCCGCAAATCGATGGTCGCATATTCGGGCACGCAGGTCTCAACCAGCGCCAGCGCCTGTTCGACCGTGTGCGCACAATGTACGTCAAACCCGCGTTTGGTCATGGCTTTTGCCAGCACTTCACAAAAAGTCACATCATCGTCAACGATCAACAAACTCGGACGGTCATCATTTGCTTCTGTCATGGGCAACGTTGTCATAATGATGGTTTTATCAAAGGTAATCTAACTTGAGTGCGGGCGCCGCCGCCTTCGCGATTGGTCAGGCTGACACTACCGCCAAATCGTTCGATATTAGCATTGGCAAGAAACAAACCGATGCCAAACCCCTGCCCCGGTTTGCTGGTAAAGAAGGCTTGCCCCGCGCGCTGCGCAGCCTCTTCGCTAAGTCCCTTACCGTAATCGAGGATCTCCAGCAGCAATTCCTGTTGGTCCCAACTGCTCTCGATCTCGATACGGTCGAGCGATGCATCGGCTGCATTGTTCAGCAGATTCAAAATGGACTGGCTCAGCAAATGGGCGCCGAGAATTTGCGGAGCAGGCTGCACCCCGCCACTACGATAAGAAAATTTGACCATGGGCCGCATCAGTTGCCATTTATCCAATACCTGTTGCAAAAAACGATCGACGGCCTGGCCACCGGCATCTTCGGCCCGCGCCTGCCCGACATCAGCCAGCAATTGTGTCAGGGTGCGCTTGCAGTGCAGGATCTGATCGCGCAGGATCTTGATATCATGCTGGAACTCGCTGTTTTCGGGGTATTCTTTTTGCAACTCTCCGGTTACGACCGCCATCGTTGCCAACGGCGTGCCAAGCTCATGCGCAGCACCTGCAGCCAAGGTCCCCAGCGCAATGATCTGTTCGTTACGCAAAGCCTGTTCACGCGCCAGCGCCAGATCTTTGTCGCGTTCACGAATCGATATGCCCATCTTGACAACGAACCAGGCAATCAACACCGTGCTTAACACGAACGCCAGCCACATTCCCGACACATGCAAATTGAATTCGCTGTTATGTTCGCTGTGATCATGCGGCAGCGGCACATAATAAAACAGCAGCAGCGTATAACAGCTGATGGTGATTGCCGCCATTACCCAAGTATAAGTCCATGGCAGCGCTGCAGCAGCAATCGTCAGTGGCAGCAGGTAGAGCGAGATAAATGGATTGGTTGATCCGCCACTGAAATACAGCAGTGCACTTAAAGCAAGGACATCAACCAATAATTGCGCAAAAAATTCGATGCTGGACACGGGCCAGTTATGACGTAGCCGTACCCATGTCGCCAGATTGATCGCAGCGAGCAAAACTACCACTGCCACCATTTCCATCCAAGGCAACTGCATCTCGAGCACCCAGAGTGCCAGGGCAAAGGTCAGGCACTGGGCAGCCAGCACGATATTCCTGAGCAGGAACAGGCGCTGCAGATTTTTGCCTAATGGCGATTGACTGAGGTCGCTGAACATTTCAATTGCTTGCCTGCATTTAATTTCTTCAGCCCAAACGATAGCCGATATTGTAATTTACGACCATGCGGCAAATTGCCGCATGTGTTCTGGCCGTGATAGTTATTGACTGTAGCGAATTCTACCCGGGATTCAAAACTTCGCATGGCAACTTCGTGAAGCCGCTACAATGGCGACAAATGTCGTTATCCTTCAAATCCGGCTTGATTTGCAATTCCATGGCGGAAATAAAACCTGAGCTTCCAGTTTCAATCAAACATTGTGGCGGCGGGGTTTCCCTGCAGCCCATCGGCGAATACAATGAGCGGTTGCAGTAGGTTGAAAACAGGAAGGGTCTGATGTTTACCGGAGTTATTGAAACAGTCGGCGAGATAAGACAGGTTGCGCCTGTGAGGCCATCTGAGAACGGCTCCACGGCAAATGGCATGCGCCTGGACATTGCACCCGGTGCGCTGGATTTATCTGATGTCAAAGTGGGTGACAGCATCGCGGTGAACGGCGTATGCCTTACCGTAACCACCCTGGCGGGCGGCAGGTTTAGCGTAGACGTATCGCGCGAAACGCTGGGTTGCACCCAGGGTTTGGATCAGCAGGGCGGGAAGGTCAATCTGGAAAAAGCCTTGCGTTTGTCTGACAGGCTCGGCGGACATCTGGTAAGCGGCCATGTGGACGCTATCGGCGTAGTGGTAAAGCTGGAGCCGGCGGGAGAAAGTTATTTGCTGGTGATCAGGGCGCCAGACGCATTATCGAAGTACATAGCAAAAAAAGGCTCGATCACGGTGAATGGCGTGAGTTTGACCGTGAATTGGGTAACAGCGGATGAGTTCGGGGTCAATCTTATTCCCCATACGCTGGTAGTGACGACATTGCATGATCTGGAACCCGGTGCGAAAGTGAATCTGGAAATAGATATGCTGGCACGCTATGTAGAGCAGGCGCTACTTGGTGCCGCCAATGATAAAGGTTTGACATGATAATCAGCCCCATCCCGGAGATTGTTGCCGACATCAATGCCGGCAGAATGGTAATCCTCGTCGACGAGGAAAACCGCGAGAATGAAGGTGATCTGGTCATGGCGGCTGAGTTCATTACGCCGGAAGCAATCAATTTCATGGCCACACACGGCCGTGGGTTGATTTGCCTGACGTTGACAGAAGAGCGCTGCCGTCAGCTCAATCTGCCGCTGATGGTATCCACCAACCGCTCACCGCTCGGCACCAATTTCACACTTTCAATTGAAGCCGCCAGCGGGGTCACGACCGGCATTTCCGCTGGTGACCGCGCCCGCACGGTACAGGCAGCGACGAAAGCCGATGCCAAGCCGGAGGACATTATCCAGCCCGGCCATATTTTTCCGCTGATGGCGCAAAACGGCGGCGTCCTGGTGCGTGCCGGGCATACCGAGGCAGGATGCGACTTGGCGCATCTGGCAGGACTTACTTCTGCATCAGTGATTTGCGAGATCCTGAAGGAAGACGGCAGCATGGCGCGTCTGCCGGATTTGATCGAATTCGCCGCAAAGCACCAACTCAAAATTGGCGCCATCGCCGATCTGATTCATTATCGCAGTGGCACCGAAAGCCTGGTGCAGCGCATGGCAGAGCGCCCTATTCGGACAGCACACGGCGAGTTTCGCCTGGTCGCTTATCTCGACAAGACCATCAACGCGACGCATCTTGCCCTGGTGAAAGGCAAGATCAACCCAGGTACAGAAACTCTGGTGCGGGTGCATGAGCCGCTGTCTGTGATTGATCTGCTGGACGTAAGTGACGACACGCATTCCTGGAGCGTGAACGATGCGCTGCGGATAATTGCGGCTGCCGGCAGCGGCGTGATTGTGCTGCTGCACCGTCGGGAAAACCCCGCAGAGTTGCTGGAGCGGGTCGCGCTGGCAAAATCCGCGCCGCCGGTTCTGGCTAGAACGGATTTGCGCGACTATGGAATCGGTGCGCAGATACTGAAAGATCTCAATGTGGGCAAAATGCGGTTGCTGGCCATCCCGCGCAAAATGCCAAGCATGACGGGTTTCGGCCTGGAAGTGGCAGGATATCTGGAGCCGGAGAATAAAAAACGGAAATAGCATGGCTATTTCTTGGGCTGTCGCTACGGTTTTCACGGTTAATTTTATTAGGAGTAGGAACACACATGGCACGTTACGACAACATTCTTGAAATTGAAACGGAACTCAACGGGACCGGATTGCGTATCGGAATCGTCATGAGTCGATTTAACATTGATGTAAGCGAAGGACTGCTGGGTGCCTGCACTGCGGAACTGACCAAGTGCGGGGTACAGGAGTCGGCCATGTTGCTGGTGACAGTTCCGGGCGCACTGGAAATCCCGCTGGTGCTGCAAAAAATGGCTTTGACCGATCAGTTTGACGTGCTGATAGCGCTGGGCGCAGTCATACGCGGCGACACTTATCACTTTGAGGTGGTAGCGAACGAATCGGCCAGCGGCGTGGCTGCCGTACAGCTTGACACTGGCATTCCAGTCGTCAACGGCATACTTACCACTCAAACCGACGACGAAGCGCTGGCACGCATGGCTCACAAAGGTGCTGAAGCCGCACGAGTAGCGATAGAAATGGCCAATCTCTTGAGGCAGCTCGACGAAGTAAGTCAATGACACAGACCAACCCGGCAATCAAGCTGACCACCAAACCTACCCGCTCAACGCGTCGCTGTTCGCGCAAGCTGGCCATGCAGGGACTTTACCAATGGCGGGTGGCGGGTGGAAGCGTTGCAACCATCGAAGCGCAGCTGCGCGACGGCAAGGAATTTGCCAAGACTGACCAGGACTTTTTTTCAGATCTGTTGCGCGGCGCGCTGGCTAAAGCTGCAGAACTGGAACAGCAGATCCAGCCTTGCCTCGACCGTCCTCTCAAAGAACTCAGCCCGGTGGAGTTCGCCATTCTGCTGCTGGGCGCCTATGAACTTGCCGATCACCCGGAAATACCTTATCGGGCAGTCATCAACGAAGCGGTGGAACTGGCCAAAACCTATGGCGGCACCGACGGACACAAGTACGTGAACGGCGTGCTGGACAAGTTGGCAGCGAAGCTGCGGACGTCCGAGGTAAATACGGGCGCCTGACAGCAGGGGCTGCAAAGAATGCTCTCCGAATTCGACATCATTCAGCGCTACTTTACCTGCCCCACTCCCGGCGCGGTGCTGGGTGTGGGAGACGATGCGGCATTGATCAAGCCCACAGCCGGGACGGAGCTGGCGATTTCCACCGATATGCTGGTAGCCGGCCGCCATTTTCTGGCCGATACCGATCCGCGCATGCTGGGCCATAAATCCCTGGCAGTGAATCTTTCCGACATGGCGGCGATGGGTGCAACACCACGCTGGGCGACCCTCGCGCTGGCATTGCCGGAATCGCTGGTGCAGGCTGATGAGACATGGCTGGCGGCGTTTGCTGACGGGTTTTTCGGGTTGGCGCGCACGCATCAGGTGGAACTCATTGGTGGCGATACCACCTGCGGCCCCCTCACTGTTTGCATAACGATTATCGGCGAAGTGGCTAACGGGAAAGCTTTGCGGCGCAGCGGCGCCAAGCCGGGCGATGATATCTGGATGTCCGGCTGTCTGGGTGATGCAGCCTTGGCGCTTGCTCACGCCCAGCAGCGCATCGTGCTTGAACCTGGCGCAGCGCTGGCGTGTCTGTCCGCGCTGCATACGCCTACGGCACGGGTTGAACTGGGGCAGCACTTGATCGATCTTGCCCATAGTGCCATCGATATTTCCGACGGGCTGCTGGCAGACCTGGGGCACATTCTGGAATGTTCCAAAGTTGCGGCCGTCATCGAAATGGATGCGATCAAGCATTCGGCGGCAATGGAAAAATATCTTCCGCAGCCACTGGCGATCGACTGCTTGCTGGCGGGTGGAGACGATTATGAGCTTTGCTTTACCGTACCCAGGGCAAAATGTGAAGAAATCAAGCGCCTCTCCCATGAATTGAAAATCCCACTGACCCGTATCGGCAGAATCAATCAGGGGGAGGGCCTGCTGGTGCTGGATGCGGCCGGCAAGCCAATAGAACTGAAAGCAAGAGGGTATGACCACTTCCGCGCCTGACAGCCAGCCAACGCCTGAAGTGGAGCTGGCATCGCCTGCTGCACCCGCTTATTTACGGCCCACTTGGGAATTCATAACGCGGCACCCGGCGCATTTCATCGCGTTCGGCGGTGGTGCGGGTTTGAGCCCGGTGGCGCCCGGCACCATGGGGACGCTGGCCGCATTTCTTTTATTCGGACTGATCAGCCAATACGTGGGGCCGGTCAAATTCCTGTTGCTCATAGGCGCACTGTTCATCGTCGGCATCTGGGCGTGCAGCGTCACCGGCAAGGCACTCGGCAATCACGACCATGGCGGCATGGTGTGGGACGAGATCGTTGCGTTTCTGCTGGTGCTGGCGTTTACGCCGAATACCCTGATGTGGCAGGCATACGCGTTTTTGTTGTTCCGCCTGTTCGATATTTTCAAGCCGCAGCCGATCCGCTATTACGACAGAAAGCTGCGCGGCGGTTTCGGTGTGATGTTCGACGATTTGCTGGCGGCGTTTTTTACCCTGCTGTGCCTGGCGGCATGGAAAGCGTTTACAATGTTTTGATGTCGCGATGCCACAAAAACTTCTAAGGACTAGGGGATCATGACCATCATGGATGACCGTGGACTGCTGCTGCTTGCCGGGCATGTCGGCATCGACCTGATCCAGCAGGGATTGATGCTCACCAGCGCTGAGTCCTGCACTGGCGGTTGGCTGGGACAGGCGATCACCGCAAAGGCGGGCAGTTCCGCTTGGTACGACCGCGGCTTCATCACTTACAGCATTGTTTCAAAACAGGAAATGCTGGGAGTGAGCGCCGCAACGCTGAAACAGTACGGTACCGTGTCCGAGCAGACCGTGCAGGAAATGGCGGCCGGTGCGCTGGCGCGCAGTCATGCGCAGGTAGCCGTAGCGATCAGCGGTGTTGCTGGTCCCAACGGCGGCACGGCGGGAAAACCTGTCGGTATGGTGTGTTTTGCCTGGATGATGAAAGACGGTCTGGCGCACAGCACAACTCAGCACTTCAGCGGCGATCGCGAGGCAGTAAGGCGGCAAGCCGTGACAGTGGCGCTGCAAGGGGTGATAGACCTGCTGCGCAATACTGCACCCATTCTCGCATGAAACATCCGCTGACTCGCTCGTCCCGGTAAACGCCAGCTTGCCGCGCGCAGGTATTTCGCGTGGACGCAGCGGCCAGATCACGCTATACAACTTCTATGCGCTGCGAAATGCCGCAGACATCCGGCAGCAGCGAGCTAAGAGACGATATTTTCAGGCAGACCAACTCTCCCGCCGCCTTCCCGCACCAAGTCGCATGTGCGATAATCCGGCGGATACTTAAAAGGATAAATCCATGGACGAAAACAGAAGCAAAGCGCTGGCAGCAGCCCTTTCCCAGATCGAGAAACAATTCGGCAAAGGCTCGATCATGCGTCTTGGCGCCAGCGATGTGGCCAAGGATATCGAGGTGGTTTCCACCGGGTCACTGGGACTCGACATTGCGCTGGGCGTGGGCGGATTGCCGCGCGGACGAGTGATAGAAATCTACGGCCCGGAGTCATCCGGCAAGACCACGCTCACGCTGCAAGTGATTGCGGAAATGCAGAAGGTCGGCGGTACGGCGGCGTTCATCGACGCGGAACATGCGCTGGATCCGCAGTACGCGCAAAAGATCGGCGTCAATGTGCAGGAATTGTTGATTTCCCAACCCGATAACGGTGAGCAAGCGCTGGAAATCGCCGACATGCTGGTGCGTTCCGGTTCGGTGGACGTGGTGGTAATAGACTCGGTTGCTGCTCTGACGCCGCGCGCGGAAATCGAAGGCGAAATGGGCGAGCCGCAAATGGGTCTGCAGGCGCGCTTGATGTCGCAGGCGTTGCGCAAACTCACGGCCAACATCAAGCGCAGCAACACCATGGTGATTTTCATCAATCAGATCCGCATGAAAATCGGCGTCATGTTCGGCAATCCCGAGACCACCACTGGCGGTAACGCACTCAAATTCTACGCATCGGTGCGTCTCGACATCCGCCGCACCGGAGCCATCAAGAAAGGTGACGAGGTGATCGGCAGCGAAACCCGGGTCAAGGTGGTCAAGAACAAGGTGGCGCCGCCATTCAAGCAGGCCGAATTCGACATCCTTTACGGTGAAGGCATTTCGCGTGAAGGCGAGATAGTCGAGCTGGGGGTGCTGCATAAGCTGGTCGATAAATCGGGCGCATGGTATGCCTACAACGGCGAAAAAATAGGTCAAGGCAAGGATAACGCGCGCGAATACCTGAAAGAGCATCCCGAGATAGCCAAAGAAATCGAGGCGAAAATTCGCGCTGCCGTGGGAGTTGTCGGCCAGGCCGAAGCCATCGCTGCGGAATAGCTGCCGTGGCAGGTGAGCCTAGCCTGAAAACTCGCGCCCTGGGCTATCTGGCGCGGCGGGAACACTCCCGGCTGGAGCTGGAAAAAAAGCTGGCACCGCATGCCGAAGACCCCGCAGAACTTTCCGCCATGCTGGATGCGCTGGAACAACTGGGTTTTTTGTCAGCCCGGCGCATGCTCGAACAGGTGGTGCAAGTGCGCAGGAAAAGATTTGGCAGCCAGCGCATCGTGCATGAATTGCGCGAAAAAGGCATAGCTGAGGATTTGATCGCTACCGCGCTGCCCGAGCTCAAGCAAACCGAACTGGATGCGGCGCGTGAAGTGTGGCGAAAAAGATTTGCCGCACCGCCCGCCGATGCGAAAGAGCACGGCAAGCAGATGCGTTTCCTGCTGGGGCGGGGATTTGCGCCGGAAGTGATACGGCGGGTGTTGCTGCCTCGGGACGAATAACGTTATCCAGGTTTCGAATTCTGGATCAACCCGGATTGTTCATTGGTCCGTTCGTGGTGAGCTTGTCGAACCACACGCACTGTAAAACTCAACCCTTCGACAAGCTCAGGGCGAACGGACTTTGGCGAAACACATCGTTTCGAGCCTAATGAATAATCTGAGATTAAATGAAGCCGACATGAACAGCAGCGAAATCAGACAAAAATTCCTCGAGTTTTTCGAGTCGCATGGCCACACTATCGTGGCGTCGAGTCCGCTCGTTCCCGGCAATGATCCCACGCTGCTGTTCACCAATGCTGGCATGGTGCAGTTCAAGGACGTATTTCTTGGACAGGACAAGCGCCCCTATGTGCGCGCGGTGAGTTCGCAGCGCTGTGTGCGTGCGGGCGGCAAGCACAACGATCTGGAAAATGTCGGTTATACCGCGCGCCATCACACGTTTTTCGAGATGCTGGGCAATTTCAGCTTCGGCGATTATTTCAAGCGCAACGCCATTCAGTTCGCCTGGGAATTCCTCACTGTCACGCTGCAGATCCCGCAGGAAAAACTATGGGTGACGGTATATGCCGAGGACGATGAAGCCGCCGACATCTGGCTCAACGAAATCGGCATTGCACCCGAGCGGTTGGCGCGCATCGCCACCATGGACAATTTCTGGCAGATGGGCGATACCGGCCCCTGCGGTCCTTGCTCGGAAATTTTCTATGATCATGGCCCGGCCGTTGCGGGCGGCCCGCCAGGCACGGCAGAGGCCGACGGCGATCGTTACATCGAAATTTGGAATCTGGTGTTCATGCAATACAACCGCGACAGTGCCGGCACATTGCATCCGCTGCCCAAGCCGTCGGTCGATACCGGCATGGGACTGGAGCGCATTTCTGCGGTGATGCAACAGGCACACAGCAATTACAAAATCGACTTGTTCCAGGCTTTGATCAAGGCGGCCGCACGGGTCACGAATACCAAGGATTTGAGCAGCAACTCGCTCAAGGTGATTGCCGACCACATTCGCGCCTGTTCCTTTCTCATCACCGATGGTGTGATTCCCGGCAACGAAGGCCGCGGCTACGTGCTGCGGCGCATCATTCGCCGCGCCATCCGCCACGGCTACCAGCTCGAGCAGAAACAGCCCTTTTTTCATTTGCTGGTGGAAGCGCTGGCGCAAGTGATGGGGCAAGCCTATCCCGAACTGGTCGCAGCCAAGGCGCGTGTGGCGGCGGTGCTGAAGCAGGAAGAAGAACGTTTCGCCGAGACGTTGGAAAACGGCATGCACATACTGGAAGCTGCGATCCGGAAAACGGAAGGGGATGGTAGAGGTTTTGGTGGTGGTTATGGCCCTGGTGTTGGTACGGAGGATGGGAGGGGTTACGGCATGGTTTTGGATGGAAACGTTATATTCACTCTCTATGACACTTTCGGTTTCCCGGTGGATTTGACTGCCGATATTGCGCGCGAGCGCGGCATCAGCGTAGACCATGCGGGCTTTGAACAAGCCATGCAGCGGCAGCGTGAACGGGCGCGGGCGGCGAGCAAGTTCACCATGCAGGAGGGCATGCAGTACAGCGGCAGCTCAACCCAATTCCACGGCTACGACAGTCTGCAGCACGAAGGCCAGGTGCTCGCCATCTACCAGCAAGGCAGCCGGGTGGATTTTGTCGAAGCTGGCGATGAGGCAGTGGTGGTGCTCGATCAAACGCCGTTTTATGCTGAATCCGGCGGACAGGTGGGGGATCGCGGCGAGTTGCTGGCCGGCAACGGCACGTTCACCGTGGCAGACACGCAAAAAATCCAGGCGAATGTGTTCGGCCACAAGGGGTTGCTGTGCAGCGGGCGGCTGGTCGTTGGCGACAAGGTGTTGGCGGAAGTCGATCCGGCAGCGCGTGCGCGCACCGAGCGCAACCACTCGGTCACGCACTTGATGCACAAAGCGCTGCGCGAAGTGCTGGGCAGCCACGTGCAACAAAAAGGTTCGCTGGTCGATGCCGACAAGACGCGCTTTGACTTCGTGCACAACCAGCCGTTGACGGATGCGGAAATCCGCAAGGTGGAAGTCCTGGTGAATGCGGAGATTCTCGCCAATGCAGCAACGGCGGCGCGCGTGATGACGATTGCGGATGCGCAAAAAACCGGGGCGATGATGCTGTTCGGCGAAAAATACGGCGACGAAGTGCGGGTGCTGGACATCGGCTCCTCGCGCGAGTTGTGCGGTGGCACCCACGTCAGGCGCACCGGCGACATCGGGCTGTTCAAGATCGTGGCCGAGAGCGGTGTGGCGGCGGGGGTGCGGCGGGTGGAAGCGGTGACGGGTGAGGGCGCGTTGGCCTACATCCAGCAGCAGGAAACACAATTGCAGCAAGTGGCGGACGCGGTGAAGGCGCAGCCACAGGAAGCCGCCGCACGCATCGCGCAAATCCTGGACAACGTAAAACATCTGGAAAAAGAACTGTCCGCAATGAAATCGAAATTTGCCGGTTCGCAGAGCGATGATCTCGTCGCCCAGGCGCAGGCAGTGAAAGGCGCGCAGGTACTGGCCGCCAACCTGGAAGGTGCAGATGCCAGGACCCTGCGCGAAACCCTGGACAAGCTCAAGGACAAACTCAAATCTGCCGCCATCGTGCTGGCTGCGGTGGCCGACGGCAAGGTCACGCTGATTGCTGGCGTGACGCCCGACCTCACCGCGAAAATCAAGGCGGGTGAGCTGGTGAACATGGTCGCGCAACAAGTCGGCGGCAAAGGCGGTGGCCGCGCCGACATGGCGCAGGCAGGCGGCACCGAACCGGACAATCTGCCCGCAGCACTGGAAAGCGTGGCGGCCTGGGTCGAACAGCGCTTGTAATAATCCCAACTTCTTGAATCCATCAACCATGACAACCAGACATTCCCGCCTTCTGATTCTCGGTTCCGGCCCGGCCGGGTATACCGCAGCAGTTTATGCTGCGCGCGCCAACCTGAAGCCCGTGATCATCACCGGCATGGCGCAGGGCGGCCAGCTCATGACCACCACCGATGTCGACAACTGGCCCGCCGACGCGATGGGCGTGCAAGGCCCGGAACTGATGGAGCGCTTCCAGAAACATGCGGAGCGCTTCAACACCGAGATCATTTTTGATCACATCCACACCGCCCGGCTCACGGACAAACCCATCACGCTCATCGGCGATCAGGCAACCTATACCTGTGATGCGCTGATCATCGCCACCGGCGCTTCCGCACAGTATCTGGGGTTGCCCTCTGAGGAGGCATTCATGGGCAGGGGCGTATCCGGCTGTGCTACCTGCGACGGGTTTTTCTACAAAGGACAGGATGTGGCGGTGATAGGCGGCGGCAATACGGCGGTGGAAGAAGCGCTGTATCTTGCCAATATCGCGCGCCGGGTTACCGTGGTGCATCGGCGCGACAAGTTCCGCTCGGAAAAAATCCTGATAGACAAGCTGATGGACAAGGCGAAAAACGGCAACGTCACGCTGGAGTTCAACCAGGTGCTGGATGAAGTGCTGGGCGATAAATCCGGCGTCACCGGCATGCGCATCAAAAGCACCGCAGACGGTTCCACCAAGACCCTGGATTTGCAGGGCGTATTCATTGCCATCGGCCACAAGCCCAACACGGATATTTTCCAGGGGCAGCTGGAAATGCAGAATGGCTATATCGTCACGCATAGCGGCAATCAGGGCAACGCCACCGCCACCAGCATAACCGGCGTGTTCGCAGCGGGTGATGTGCAGGATCACATCTACCGCCAGGCGGTGACCAGTGCAGGCAGCGGCTGCATGGCGGCACTGGATGCGGAAAAATATCTCGATCATCTGGGGTGAGCGGCACTCGGGCCATTTCACATGAAACGTCGTGATGACAAACCTGCAACCGCGCCCACGGACAACGATGAAGATACGTCGCTGTTCCGCGACGCAGTGCGAGGTGTGGCACCGCTGGCCGCGCCCGGCAAGATCATCCACGCGCGCAAGCGCCCTCCACCCATTCCCCAGCAGACGCCGCGTGACGCGCAATCCGCGCCGGCTGATTTGCTCTCCGATCACATTCCACTGGAAATAGAGGCGGGCGATGCCTGGTCATTCACGCGCCCCGGCGTGTCGCAGCAGACATTGCGGCGGCTGCGCCGGGGTTACTGGGGGATACAGGCGTGGCTTGATCTGCATGGCTTGACCCGCGAGCAGGCGCGGCCGGAGTTGGTGACGTTTCTCAACAGCAGCGTTCAGCGCGGCTTGCGTTGTGTGCAAGTGATACACGGCAAGGGACTCAGCTCGAAAGATCGCGAGCCGGTGCTGAAAACCAGGGTTGGGAGTTGGCTGGCGCAGCGTGAGGATGTGCTGGCTTTCTGTCAGGCCAGACCGGAGGAAGGCGGCAGCGGCGCGGTGCTGGTGTTGCTCAAGACATCCGCGCCGGGAGGCACCAAAGCATAGTTGCTACAAACTCGGATTCGATTCGTGGTGATGGGTTTTCTCGTGCCGGCTCTGGCACGGCATGCAGCGTTGCGCAGTAGGATAAGCCAGCAGCCGGGCAAAGCCGATTTCACTGCCGCAATCGCCACAATCACCAAAGCTTAGTGCCGCCAGACGTTTGAGCGACGTTTCTATCTCGCGCATTTCCTGTACTTGGCGATCAACGATGGCCGTGTCGATATCCGCCAGCATGTCGGCCACCGAATCGTCACCGACATCACCCACCTTGCCCGCCAGATCAATATAGCGCTGGTCGCCCGAGCGCTCCAGTTCGCCACGCACGTCTTCCTGCAATTCCAGGTAACGCTGTTGCAGCGCGTGCTTCAGCTGTGCCAGCTGGTCTTCGCTCAGATTTGCCATGATCAGTATTCTCCGTTGTTATTGTTGCGTTGATTCTACAGAAGCTGCGGCAGCAAGTCTTTAACCCAGATTGTTTATTAGGCTCGAAACGATGTGATTTGCCAGCCTCCGTTCGCCCTGAGCTTGTCGAAGGGTTGTGCTTCACAGTGAGCGTGGTTCGACAGGCTCACCACGAACGGGTTAATGAACAATCTGGATTTTTAGAGGTGCTCGGTCAGCTTCTTCAAATCTTCCACCACCTCCAGCGCATTGCGCGAAGCGCTGGCCGACAGATAGACCTTGACGATGATGCCTTGCGGATCGATCAGGAAAGTATTGCGCTTGGCAAATTTGACGATGCCCAGATTGAGCAGCGAACCGTAGCGCGCGGCAGTCTCGGCTTTGCTGTCGGAAAGAAGCGGGAACTGCAGATTGTATTTTTTGGCGAAGGCGGCATGGCTGGAAGTATTGTCCACGCTGATGCCGATCACTTGCGCACCCAATGCCGTGATCTGGTGCAGATCGTCGCGAAACTTGCACGCTTGCTCGGTACAGCCGGGCGTGTCGTCCTTGGGATAGAAATACAGCGCCAGCCACTTGCCGCGAAAATCCGCCAGTGTATGGATCTGGCCGTTCTGGTCGGGCAGTTTGAAATCCGGTGCGGGCTGGCCCACCTTGGGCGACTCAGCGCGCACGGCATGGCTCCCCAAAAACAGAACCGCCGCCAGCAGCGCGGTGATGACAGTTAGCGATTTCATGGTGCATCTCCTGTGTGAAACTTGCAGTGCCACCCCAAACCATAGCTCATTCCTTGTTTTTTATCTGACCGGCCACGCCCACCAGCGCAACAACAGAGCCGAAAAGGCCGCCAGCCCGCCGGCGAAAAAGAACGCCATCGCCGCACCCTGGAAGTGCCAGATGCTGCCGAACAGCAGCCCCGCCGGAATTGCGGCGATGCCCACCATCAGATGATACCAGCCAAAGGCCGTGCCGCGCTCGCCGGGGTCAGCATAATCGCTGATGATGGCGCGTTCCGCGCCTTCGCTCATGCCCGTGCACAAGCCATAGAAAATGCTCACCGCCCACAACCCGACGCTATCCGTCACCAGCCCGAGCAGCAGGAACGACAGCGCGAATGCGCTCCAGCCGATCAGCATCAAGGCCCCGCGCCCGACGCGATCCGCCAGTTGCCCGCCCCAGGTGGAAGTGGCCGCCTTGGCAAGATTCAATGCTGACCACAGCAGCAGCAGCTCGACCACCCCCACGCCCAACTGGTACCCCAGCAGCAGAATGAATGTTTCCGAGGCGCGCGCGAAAGTGAACAGCATCAGCACCAGCAAGTAGCGCTGCATCGGCAGCGACAACAGCGACCAGCGTAACGGCGGCAGCACGGCAGGGATTGCAGCCGCAGCGGGTTTTTCTTCCTTGACGCCTACGCCCAGCAGCAGCACCGCGATAAAGCCCGGAACCGCTGACCACAAGATTACTTCGGTGAGACTCAAGTCGGACCACGCCAGCGCCGCCGCCGCGGCCAGGCTCCCCGCCACTGCCCCGCCGTTGTCCAGCGCGCGGTGAAAGCCATAAGCATAACCGCGCATATGCGGCGGCGTTGCATCCGCCACCAGCGCATCGCGCGGCGCACTGCGCAGACCCTTGCCAGCCCGGTCGATGCTGCGCAATAGCAGCAACATCGGCCAGGAACCGGCCAGCCCGAGCAATGGGCGGGCGAAATTGGACAGCGTATAACCCATCACCGTCAGCCCCTTGCGCCGCCCGCGCCGAACATCGGAATGGCGTCCCGACCACAGCTTGAGCAGGCTGGCCACCGCATCGGCGACGCCTTCGATCAGGCCCAGCGCCATCGGTCCGGCGGCCAGCACGGTCGCGAGCAGAATCGGAATGAGCGGAATGACGATATCGGAAGCGAAATCGTTGAAGAAACTGACCAGGCCGAGGACAACCACAGTGCGCGGCAGTTTGTTACGCTGTGCAGGAGCCGCATCAGGAGCCTGCTCGGATTTATTCATACCGGAATAATAGCGTAAAATGCCGCTTCCGCCCTGGTAGCTCAGTGGATAGAGCAACCCCCTCCTAAGGGGTAGGTCACACGTTCGATTCGTGTTCAGGGCGCCATAAAAACAAGTAGTCAG
>JAYUYT010000063.1:0-13707 GCA_043752345.1 Nitrosospira sp. | reverse complement strand
TGCACCCGTTTTGGGGTCAGTCTCAATCGGTTGTTGGTGGGAAAAATGCCAAGCCTTCAACTGAATAACTGAAGAAACAGGTTTTTCAGGGACGACTACTTATTCAGAGATTCCTTGGGCAGATCCCGGCCTTACAGATGGCCACGGACACAACAAGAACTTCGGCTCCGGTAAACAGGAAACCCCACTCGTGCCGAAGGCTCCAGATGATCTCCGGAGCCTTCGGGTGGTACGCTCAGTTGTATGCTGTTTGTACTGCTTTAAAAATCGACCTGAAGCTGTGTCATGAATACGGTTAAATCGGCATTATGAAAGCCTCTGCTGCGCGCGGTCCGGGCATCTGCCGTATTCACATCCAACACATGCTGAATGTTGGCCTGCCATTTGACATTCGAGTGGGGATACCAGTTCACAGCCATCCTGGCCATCTCAGCCTGACCTCCCTTGATTACTCCTGAGTTCATGTTGATATAGTCAAAACCAGCGGCGACCTCAAATGCTCCCCAGCCGGGACCGTTCCATTGAAAGGCCTGTTTGGGTCTGATCCGGTTCGCCGCGCCGTTTCTGACGTGGTAGGCTTTGGATTCGCCGGTCAGGAAATAACTCGCAAAAGCATAATAGCCTTCCAGATGTTCACCCTTATAACCCTGGCCATTTATGTTGGTGCGCAAATATTCGGCTTGAGCCGAAAATGGGCCATGAACCCACCAAGCCTCTGCACCGAAGCGATCGTAACTTTCTATCCGGCGCGAACCTGGGGCACCCAGATTCCCTGTGCTCAAGTTGCCGGTTTCCAGCATATTGCTGCGATCCACGTTAGTTCCGGGAAAGGCGAAGAATGACATCCCGCCTCCTGTTCCAGCAGCTTTCGGATTTGTACTGCCGGTATTTATAGTGCCGTCAGCCCGGTACTGGTTGGCGACCTCGGTGTGACCCGCGGAAACGCCCACATGCACGAAATGGGTCTCGTCTTGCATCCACGGCCTGCCGCTGATGCGGCCGATGCCTTGCCAGCCCATGTCACCCGCGCCGCTACCGCGGTTCTGGTTGCCGTTGGTAGCAATCCCGCTAGAAGCGTATGACCAGGAGCCGAGCGGTTCGGTCTGAAAAGCGATCCCAGTCTGCCAGCGCGGGACTGCGTAGTTGAGGCCGATACCGGTTTTGTAAGTATTGGGATTGTCGACGAACGCGTTGACCGACATGTGACGTTCAATAAACGTGAGGTAACGGTTACTGGCGGCTTCTTCCAGACTGAACGGTTCCTTGAAGGAGCCGAGTTTATATGACAATGCACTATTTTGGTTCAGCCGCACGAAAGCATCGGTAACCCCGGACGCCACCGTGCCATTGCCACGGCTGAAATCGTACTCGAATTTCCAGTCCATGATTTTCATGAAAGTACCTTCAGCACCGAGACGCGCGCGGCGAATATTCATGCCGCTGTTCATTTCATTCGGTAGGTTGGATCCGGTAGCGGGCTCCATATCGTTAATGAAATTGTACTGCGAAGCAGCTTGGATGCGTCCATTCCACGACACGGCGAAATTGCCGTCCTTGGTTTCAAAATGCAAACCGCGGTCGTCAAATTTCATGTGGACTTTCTCAGTTTCCTTGACTCGCTCCTGGAGATCCGCGACATCGTTGAGAAGGCGGGCGCCGGCCATCTTCTCTTTCATTGCTGCGGCTCGATCTCTACGAATCGGAGGTGTTTCGGCCGTGTCCGTTATTGCCGCGGATTCTGCGGGAGCATCATCGACTTTCTTGAAAGAACCGAGGCGTTCCCGGCCGGGCCCGGGTTCTGCATAGAGCTGTTTGGTTTTCTTGTCCATGTAAAGATCAAGGGCAAAAGCACTGGATGCCATGCCTGCGCCCAAGCCTGCGCCCAAAACGGCAATCACGGCCAGCGTAATTCTGGATAACTTCATATTTTCCCCTCAGAGTTATGATTAATGAAACTGAGAGGATGGTACGGATAAGTTATGACAGCCTTATTACGTCTTTGTCACAGTTTTATGACAAATAGCAGAGTACCTGGTCGAATGGAAAACGTGCCTGCCAGGAACAAGTCCGGGCAGAGCAGTAGCCAGCGATTGGCTGGAAATGAAGTGAATACGAATCAAGCGAGAGCAGGCGGAAATCAGGATAGGGTACGGCCTGCCAAGATCAATCTGCTATGATGCCCTGAAGCGGGTATAGCGAGGGGATCACACCGGCGGGAAGTTTCTGGGGAAAGTTCAAAAATAAACCTGTGCAGCACGGGCAATACAGGAAACCGCTTTACATCGGGATTTTCTACGACCCGCAACGGAAAAAGGGACGTTCAGACTGCCTGTTTCCCGCAGTCTGAACGCGGCAGATTTCACTGTGAAACGGTTGACTGATACTCGGTGATTACGAGCAATCCTTGTCAATAGGTTGACAATTCATGCCCGCAACCGCTGCTCTGCTACCCCTTCATCGCTCAATCCAATGGCTATCTATTTTCGAATTCCAGACGGGCTTCGCGCTTGAGCAGTTCGCTGATCGAGAGACCCACTGCCGATACGCCACCGAATATCGTTCCCAGTCGCTTCTTGTTGAAGTTGTCCATGATGGCGGTGTAGGCACTGGGCGGCAGCGGAAAATACTGGACTTCTTTTACCAAGGTAATCGCATTCTTCATATAGAACGCAACAAACTCGCGGACCTCAGGTTTCTCCGCCGCCTTGACGTTTACGTAGATGAAAATGGGGCGGGCCAGAGGCTGGTAGGTCGCATCTTCCACCGTTTCGGCGGATGGAAGAACGCCGCCTTTGCCGCTGTCGATCGCAACTGCCGCAACTTTCTTCTGGTTTTCGATGTAATAGGCGAAACCGAAGAAACCCAATCCGTTCTTGTCGCTCGCTACCCCCTGCACCAGGACGTTGTCGTCTTCGGAAGCAGTGAAATCGCCACGACTCGATTTGGCTTTGCCGACAATGGCTTCAGTAAAGTAGTCAAAAGTACCGGAATCCGCGCCTGCACCATAGAGCTTGAAGGTTTCATCAGGCCAGGCCGGGTTTATCTGGTTCCATTTGGTTATTCTGCCTTGGGCGGCAGGTTCCCAGATTTTCTTCAATTCCGCGACGGTCATGGTCTTGCTCCAGGTGTTCCTCGGATTTATCGCCACGGTCAACGCATCGTACGCCACCGGCATTTCAACGTATTGCACACCGGTTTTCTTGCACTCTTCCATTTCCTTTCTCTGAATGGGGCGGGAAGCATTGGCGATATCTATTTCGCCACGGCAGAATTTCTTGAAGCCGCCACCCGTACCGGAAATGCCGACCGTTACCCTGATGGCGCCTTTTTTAGCTATCTGGAAATCCTCGGCTACCGCCTCGGTGATGGGATAGACGGTGCTGGAGCCATCAATTTTTACAACCGATTGTGCATTTACAATACCGGCAGCACTCATTAACGCAGCCAATACGGCGGACACACTCAGTACCTTAAGATTGTGCGATCGCAACATTTCATCCTCCATTTGTTTGAGATGGCTGCCACATGGCAGCATC
Organism: Nitrosospira sp.; assembly: GCA_043752345.1. Lineage (GTDB taxonomy): Bacteria > Pseudomonadota > Gammaproteobacteria > Burkholderiales > Nitrosomonadaceae > VFJL01. The sequence goes on along the minus strand of JAYUYT010000063.1, from coordinate 10,171 downwards.
AACATCATCATAAGCCATCGATATTGCAGGATTGTGACATAGTGCATGGGTGTGTCAATCTTGCTACGCATACGCGAAAGAAACCACATTCCACTTTTACCATCGTCGTGATAGTCTATGCGGCGAATCAGTTGAGTCATTGAAACTAGGTACGCTTCCATTTCCCAACACCTTTAATTTATAGAGGAATAATCATGCAGATGCACGTTTATGACACTTATGTCAAAGCCAAGGATGGCCACACCATGCACTTTGATGTTTTCACCGCAGTGAAAGACGACCCGAAAGCGGTCGAGTACGCCAAACAATGGCTGGCCTCAATCGGCGAAGAGGATGCTACTGTCACGAGCAGGGAATGCAGTTTTTGTCACAGCCAGAGCGCACCCCCCAATGTTGTCGACGCGATCAACAAGGACGGCTACTTCATCTACAAGATGGAAGGCTGCAAGTAAATCGAGCAAGCCCCACGCGAGCATGGCGGCTCTGTAGATTCCACGGAGGACTTGTTCAGCGGTTCCTTAGTGGGAAGCGGCACAAGTTTCTCTCCCCCCTACCTTCTGGTAGCAGGCGTAATCTGCTATCCTACGAGACTTTTTCAAACTCTAACTAGCTGGAAAACATGAGCGAATATCTTTTTACTTCCGAATCCGTGTCCGAAGGTCACCCCGACAAGGTGGCCGATCAGATTTCCGACTCAGTTCTGGACGCAATCCTGGCCCAGGATCCCAACGCGCGGGTAGCCTGCGAAACCCTGTGCAGCACCGGACTGATTGTGATGTCGGGTGAAATCACCACCCATGCTTCGGTGGATTACAACGTGGTCGCGCGCGAAACCGTCAAACGTATCGGTTACACCAGTTCCGACATTGGCTTCGATTCTACTACCTGCGCAGTGCTGACTGCTTTCAACAAGCAGTCACCCGACATTGCTCAAGGGGTCAATCGCACCAAAGAACAGGAAATGGATCAGGGTGCGGGTGATCAAGGACTCATGTTCGGCTATGCTTGCGACGAGACGCCGCAATTGATGCCGATGCCGATTTACTATGCCCACCGTTTGATGGAGCGGCAAGCGGAACTCAGAAAAGATGGGCGCCTGACGTGGCTGCGTCCCGATGCCAAGTCGCAGGTGTCGGTGAGCTACCTGAACGGCAGGCCGCAACGGGTGGAGACTGTGGTGGTATCCACCCAGCATCATCCTGATATCTCTCACGCAGAGTTGTCTGAAGCGGTGATCGAGGAAATCATCAAACCGGTGATCCCAAAAAACATGCTGAGCGGTGATGCGCGTTATCTGGTCAATCCTACCGGACGTTTTGTGGTGGGCGGGCCGATGGGGGACTGTGGCTTGACCGGCCGCAAGATCATCGTGGATACCTACGGTGGTGCGGCGCATCACGGCGGTGGTGCTTTTTCCGGCAAGGATCCGTCCAAGGTGGATCGTTCGGCGGCTTACGCCGGGCGTTATGTGGCCAAGAACATCGTTGCTGCCGGTATCGCCAGCAGGTGCGAAGTGCAGGTAGCCTACGCCATTGGCGTGGCGCGACCGGTTTCGCTGATGGTCGACACTTTCGGCACGGGAAAAATTTCTGACGACGAAATAGCCAAACTGATTGAACGGCATTTCGATTTGCGTCCACGTGCCATTATTCATTTTCTCAATCTGCTGCGTCCGATTTACGCCAAGACTGCTGCTTATGGCCACTTTGGCCGGGATGAGCCGGAATTCACCTGGGAAGCGACCGACAAGGCTGCGCAACTTCGCGCCGATGCGGGAATCAAGGGTGCGGTAGCGGCCTGAACAGTAGCGGATTTACCGGTTAAAGTTTAGTTTTACCCTCCACGCTGAGGAGCGCTGCAACGGGCACAGTCCCGTGAGGCTCGGCGACGGAGGATATCGTAACAACGGCGCTCGTTCATTTTTCAGGAGATGTTCCATGAACGCTGTGTCCAACCCCACTGGTGCCCAATTCACCGATTATAAAGTTGCCGACATGTCCCTGGCAGAATGGGGACGCAAGGAAATTGCCATCGCCGAAACCGAAATGCCTGGTCTGATGGCATTATGCGAAGAATACGCCGGGCAGAAACCTCTGGCCGGTGCACGTGTCGCTGGTTCTCTGCACATGACCATCCAGACCGCAGTGCTGATCGAAACCCTGGTCAAGCTGGGTGCGGAAGTACGCTGGGCTTCATGCAATATTTATTCCACCCAGGATCATGCGGCTGCAGCCATCGCCGCGAAAAGCATCCCAGTATTTGCCTACAAGGGGGAGTCGCTGGATGATTACTGGGAATATACCCATCGTATTTTTGAATGGCCAGGCAAAGAATCGGGCGCAAACAAAACGCCCAACATGATTCTGGACGATGGTGGTGATGCCACCTTGCTGATCATACTTGGCAGCAAGGCGGAAAAAGACCCTTCAGTCATTGCCAATCCAACCAACGAAGAAGAGCATGCCCTGTTCGCGGCCATCAAAAAAAGGCTGAGTACCCAGCCCGGCTGGTATTCCAACATTCTCGCCAACATCCGTGGCGTGACAGAGGAAACCACCACCGGCGTGCATCGCCTGTACGAAATGCAGAAAAAGGGCGAGCTGCCATTCCCGGCGTTTAACGTCAACGATTCGGTCACCAAGTCCAAATTCGACAATCTCTACGGCTGCCGTGAATCGCTGGTGGACGGTATCAAGCGCGCCACCGATGTGATGATAGCCGGGAAAGTGGCCATCGTCTGCGGCTACGGCGATGTGGGTAAAGGCTGCGCCCAGTCACTGCGCGGACTGGGGGCGACGGTATGGATCACCGAGATAGATCCGATCTGCGCGCTGCAAGCAGCGATGGAAGGTTATCGTGTCGTCACCATGGACGAAGCCTGCGATCAGGCCGACATTTTCGTCACTGCCACCGGCAATCTGCGCGTCATCACCCATGACCATATGCTGAGAATGAAGAATCAGGCCATCGTCTGCAACATCGGCCATTTCGATTCCGAAATAGACATTGCTTCAGTGCAGAAATATCAGTGGGAAAACATCAAGCCGCAGGTGGATCATGTCATTTTCCCATCAGGCCGCCGCATCATCGTGCTGGCGCAGGGCCGACTGGTAAATCTGGGCTGCGCTACCGGTCACCCCTCGTTCGTTATGTCCAGTTCATTCACCAATCAGGTGCTGGCGCAAATGGAGCTTTGGCAGAACGGCGCAAATTATCAGAAGAACGTTTATGTGCTGCCCAAGCACCTGGACGAAAAAGTGGCGCGGCTGCACATCAAAAAGCTGGGTGTCAGACTGACTGAGCTGACCGACGAGCAGGCGAAGTACCTCAGCCTGGATAAAAACGGGCCGTACAAGCCGGAAATGTACCGCTATTGATTCTTGGCTTGCGGAGGGAGGCGGAAATGGAATCACAGAAAAAATTCACCCCCACTTTCAGTTTTGAATTCTTTCCGCCGCAGACACAGGAAGGGATGGAGAAGCTGCGTGCTACCCGCAGGCAACTGGCACAACTCAATCCGAAATTCTTCTCGGTGACTTTCGGTGCAGGCGGCTCCACCCGCGACCGCACTCTCGAAGCGGTGCTGGAAACTCAGGCCGAAGGGCATACTGCTGCCCCGCATCTTTCCTGTATCGGCTCGACCGGCGAAAACATCCGCTCCATGCTGGAAAAATATCGCGACCATGGCATCCGTCATATTGTCGCGCTGCGTGGCGATTTACCATCGGGCATGGCGCAGGCGGGGGAATTTCGTTACGCCAATGAACTGGTGGCATTTATCCGCAGGGAATTCGACAATGCGTTCCACATCGAAGTGGCGGCCTACCCGGAATATCACCCGCAGGCGCGTTCGGTGCAGGAGGATTTGCAAAACTTCAAGCGCAAGGTGGATGCCGGAGCGAATTCCGCCATTACCCAGTACTTCTATAATGCGGATGCCTATTTCAGTTTTATTGAAGCGTGCGAAGCGGCGGGAATCAATATCCCGATCGTGCCGGGCATCATGCCGATCAACAAGTTTTCCCAGCTGGCGAGATTTTCGGATGCTTGCGGCGCGGAGATTCCGCGCTGGATCAGGAAGCGGCTGGAAGGTTACGGGGATGACAGCGCATCAATTCGCGCATTCGGACTCGATGTCGTAACCGACCTGTGTGACCGCTTGCTCAAAGGGGGCGCACCGGGGTTGCATTTCTATACGCTGAATTCGGCGGGGCTGACGTCCACTATCTGGCAACGCCTGGGACTGTAATTCAGGTTCTGCGTAAGGCGGGTATTATCTCCCCTCCCCGTAACCGAGGAAGGGAAATGGTTTCAGGCTCCCACTGCTTTTGCTGCTGCCGCACGTAGCGGCAGTGACATCTGCTGCGGCAGCGCCAGTGGGCTAGCAGCATAGCTCTGATGTGCTGCTGATTCCGCTGCACCGGGTTCGACTTTCCTGCCCATATCGGAGAATACATTTTCTAGCGCGCTCAGGCACAGCATCACGTTTTCGATTTTGCTGGAATAGCCCATCAGGCCGAAACGCCAGATTTTTCCGGCGAAGTCACCCAGTCCTGCGCCGATTTCCAGGCTGTAGTCGGCGAGCAGTCTGCGCCGGACTTCCTTTTCATCTACGCCGGCTGGCACGTGTACCGCATTCAATTGCGGCAGACGGTATTTTTCCGCCACCACGAATTCCATACCCATAGTTTCCAGCCCCGCTTTCAGCGCTTTGTGGTTGCGTTGATGGCGGGCCCAGGAATGCTCCAGCCCTTCTTCATAGAGCATGAACAGCGATTCATGCAGCGCGTACAGTGCATTGGTGGGGGCGGTGTGATGATAGGTGCGGCTGGAACCCCAGTAGCCCAGTTGCAGGTTCAGATCCATGAACCAGCTTTGTACTTTTCTCTGACGATTCTTGACCAGATCCACCACGCGCTCGGAGAAGCTGACCGGCGACAGGCCTGGCGGGCACGACAGGCATTTCTGGCTGCCAGAATAAATCGCGTCTATCTTCCATTCATCGGTCAGGATGGGGGACCCGCCCAACGAAGTAACCGTATCCACTATGGTCATGCAATTGTGGCGACGGGCAATCTCACACAGCGTTTTTGCATCTGACAGTACGCCGGTGGATGTTTCGGCATGAACGAAAGCGACGATCTTTGCGTCGGGATTTTGTTTCAGTGCATCTTCCACTTTTTGCGGATCTACGGGTTCTCCCCAGCGATCTTCCACCACTACCGCAACACCGCCGCAGCGTTGCACATTCTCAATCATGCGTCCGCCGAATACGCCATTGCGGCACACAATCACTTTGTCACCGGGATTGACCATATTGACGAAACACATTTCCATTCCCACCGAGCCCGGACCGGAAACCGGAAAAGTCAGCAAATTGGCAGTTTGGAATGAGTAGCGCAGTAGGCTTTTCATCTCTTCCATCATGTCGGTAAACACTGGGTCAAGGTGACCCAGAGTCGGGCGCGCCATGGCGGACAGCACACGCGGATGGGTGTCTGACGGTCCCGGTCCCATCAAGGTGCGTTGCGGCGGGTAAAACGTGCTGATTTTCTTGGCAGGGTAGAAGTCTTTGGTGGTCATGAGGGATCCTGAATAGTGATTGGATGGTTCATACAAATGGAAACGCTAATTCTATCAAGTGGGCGGAGAATTTGCTATCGCTGGTGCCGACTAGATTAAGCCATGAGAATCACTTTCTCCAGAACGCGGGGGTGAATACGATCAGCAGAGTGAAGAGTTCCAGTCGCCCCAGCAACATGGCGAAGCTGCACACCCAGGTCTGGAAGTCGCTGAGTCCCGCGTAAGTGGTTGCGGGACCGACTTGGCCAAGTCCTGGTCCGAGGTTGTTGATAGACGCCACTACCGCAGAAAAAGCCGTGATTACGTCGAGTCCGCTTAAGGCAAGAACCAGCGTCATGGAGACGATGCTGGCGATATAGATGGACAGGAAGGCCAGTACCGCGAAAACAATGCGGTTTGGCACCACGCCGCCGCCAAGTTTGACGGGAGAGACTGCCTGGGGATGCATGATCACGATCATTTCACGAAATACCTGTTTGAACAGAAGCTGAGCACGGATCATCTTGATGCCGCCACCAGTGGAGCCTGATGAAGAGCAGAAACAACATAGAAACAGCATCCACAGCGGCGCGAACACCGGCCACAAATTATAATCGGTATTGCTATAGCCGGTAGTGGTGGCAACCGATACCGTGTTGAAACTGGCATGGCGCAATGCCGTGAATAAATCCGGATAAACCCCCATGAGCCACAAGTAAAGGGTAAGTATCAGGCAGCTCACCAGAATGATAGTAATGAACAGACCAGCTTCCGGGTCGTGGCGGTAGGGTGAAAGGCTTTTGCCCCGCCACACCAGAAAATGCGTGGCGAAATTTACTCCCGCGATCAGCATGAAGAGCATGGCAATGCTCTCGATCAGCGGCGAATTCCAGTAACCGAAGCTGGCATCGTGGGAAGAAAAACCACCGAGTCCGATGGTGGTAAACGCATGCATTACTGCATCCAGCCAGGTCATGCCTGCCAGTTTGTATGCGCCGGCACAGGCCAGTGTAATGCCTGCATAAACCAGCCACAAACCCTTGGCGGTTTCCGCAATGCGGGGCGTCAGCTTGGTATCTTTCATTGGCCCCGGGGTTTCCGCCTTGAACATCTGTCTGCCGCCTACGCCGAGCAGCGGCAGGATGGCGACAGCCAGCACGATCAATCCCATGCCTCCCATCCATACCATCTCGGTACGCCACAGATTGATAGAAGGCGGCAGCATGTCGAGTCCTGTCAGCACGGTGCCACCGCTGGCGGTAAGCCCAGAAGCGGCTTCAAAATAAGCTTTGGTGAAACTCAATTCGGGCAGGAACAGCAGCAAAGGCAGGGTGGCGAATACCGGCAACACCGACCAGACCAGCACTACCAACAGGAAGCCGTCGCGCACCTGCAGTTCGCGCCGGTGCCAGCGGGTCACCAGCGCCATCACCAGGCCGCAGAAAACAGTGATGAGGATGGCCTGGGAGTATGCAAACAGCGCGGTGTCATCCAGCCAGAAAGAGACAACTAGGGGCAGCAGCATGGTGAGCCCGAATATCATGATTACCATGCCCAGCACATTGGCGACGGCAAAGAGGCGGCTCATCGATGAATCCGGTTACAAGAAGCCGACGCCGACCTGGAACAACTTTTCCACCTGGTGGATCAGTTTCTTGTTGATCACGAACACAATGACATGATCTTCCGCTTCGATGACGGTGTCATGATGCGCGATCAATACCTGCGCATCCCGATCGCGCGCGGTATCTTTTTTCTTCCCCTTATCACTTTCCCAGTTGTGGTTTTCTGCCGCCGGCAGGCCACGCACGATGGCGCCTATGGTCGCCCCCTTGGGCAAATCAATATCCGCTACTTTGCGCCCTACAATATTGGATGACTTGGCATCACCATGCACGACCAGTTCCAGCGCTTCTGCCGCGCCGCGCCGCAGGCTGTGCACCGCCGCCACATCGCCGCGCCGGACATGCGCGAGCAGCGAGCCGATGGTAACTTGCGCGGGGGAGATGGCAATATCGATGCTGCCGCTTTGCACCAGATCCACATAAGCACTGCGGTTGATGAGCGCGATCACCTTGCGCGCGCCCATGCGTTTGGCCAGCAGTGCCGACATGATATTGTTTTCGTCATCATTGGTGAGCGCGCAAAACATATCCATCTCGGCCACATTCTCGCTTTCCAGCAGGTCTTCGTCGGTGGCATCGCCTTGCAGTACCAAGGCATGATGCAGATCCGCTGCCAGGCGCTGGCTGGCGCGCTTGTCATATTCGATGATCTTCACCTGATAATCTTTTTCCAGCGCTTTGGCCAGGCGCTTGCCGATGTTGCCGCCGCCGGCAATCATTACGCGTTCAACGGGTTTGTCCATGCGCCGCATTTCACGCATTACGCTGCGGATGTCTTTTGCTGCAGCAAGAAAAAATACCTCGTCCTCAGCCTCAATCACAGTGTTGCCTTCCGGGATCATGGGGCGGTCTTTGCGGAAGATCGCTGCCACGCGCGTGTCGACATTTGGCACGTGCCGGCGCAATTCCTGCAGTTCCCGACCAACCAGGGGACCGCCGTGAAATGCCCGCACCGCGACCAGGCTTACTTTGCCATTGGCGAAATCGAGTACCTGTAATGCTTCCGGAAATTCGATCAGTTTTTCGATATATTCAGTCATGATCTGTTCCGGGCAGATGACGAAATCCACACTGAAGTTCTCTGGGGAAAAGACTTCCGGATAGGCGAGGAAATTGGCCGAGTGGATGCGCGCGATTTTGGTTGGCGTATTGAACATGGTGGCAGCAAGCTTGCATGCCACCAGGTTGGTTTCGTCACTCTGTGTCACAGCCAGAATCATGTCGGCATCCTCGGCACCGGCCCTGATCAAGACTGAGGGATGGGAAGCGTTGCCCACCACCGTACGCAGATCCAGATGATCCTGTAGCAGCAGCAACTTGTCCGCAGCGATGTCCACCATGGTGATATCGTTGGCTTCGCTCACCAGACTTTCCGCTACTGACGTACCCACTCGTCCCGCGCCGAGAATAATGATTTTCAATTGAGTCGTCCGCCTTGAATTGTCGCGATTCTATTCCTGTTTGCTGCGAATGCCTATGACAGCCGTTTTATCGGTGGGTGCGTATCCAATCCCGCCACTGCAAGAACAAGCCGGGATCGAGTGCTGCAATGACCGATCGCTGCCACAACGGTTCTGCCCAGAAATCATCCTGATCAAGACCGCACATGCGCCCGCCGGCCTCTTCCAGAATCAGGTAGCCAGCAGCGTAATCCCACAATTTTTGTCCGCCATGTAGGTAAAGGTCAAAACGGCCGGCAGCGGTGTAGCACCAGTCCAGTGCGCTGGCACCATAATTGCGCTGGGAGGCACAGGGCGGTGCGGTGGAGACCGCCGCCGCCAGCTTGTAATCAAGCCGTTTCAGGTCCACGCCCGCCATTGTGCTGCGCAGTTCGGGGACGTGTTCCTTGATCGGTAGTTTCTCGCCATTGAGATAGGCGCCCTTGCCTTTTTCGGCATAGAACATTTCATCCGCTACCGGATCGTAAACTACACCGAGCACACTTCTGCCGTGGCGCATCAGTGCCACCGAAACGGCAAAATAAGGCAGACCGTTGACGAAATTGGAGGTGCCGTCTATTGGGTCCAGGCACCATAGTCCGGCATCACCCGCCAGCCATTGTTCTATCTGCTGCTGTTCGGGCATTTCCTCACCCACCACTGCACCGGGATAGATTTTTCGCAATTCGCGCGTGAGCGCTTCCTGGGTAGCGAGATCGGCTTCGGTAAACAGGCTGCCGTCAGCCTTGCGCTGTCGTGCTACGCGCAGATAACGCGGCATGATTTCCTGTTGCGCCACTGCTTTGACTGCGGCGATGACCGCATCGAGCATACTTATTCTGCCCGCCACTTGATCGAACAGCCGATGCTGGGGATCTGTTGCTCCGGTCCACGGCCGGTCTGTACGACCTGCAGCATGGCTTCAAACAGGTCGCGGCGCACATTGGCAGGTGCAGCCTCCTTGCGTGAAGCATCGAGCCGTCCACGGTACTGCAATTCGAGATTGCTGTTAAAACCGAAGAAGTCCGGTGTGCATACCGCGCCGTATGCCTGGGCTACCTGCTGGGTTTCATCCCACACGTAGGGAAACGGGAAAGCAAATTCTTGTGCCACCCGTGCCATATTATCGAAAGAGTCCTCGGGATAATCGGCTGGGTCGTTGGACATGATGGCGATGGTGCCGATGCCGTGCTGGTGCAACTCCTTCACATCACGGACGATGCGCTCCCGTATCGCTTTCACATATGGGCAATGATTGCAGATGAACATCAGCAGCAATCCATTTTCACCCTGCGCCGCTGCCAGGTTGTAGCGCTTCCCATCCACTCCCAGCAAATCGAAATCCACTGCTTTCCAACCGAAATCACAAACGGGTGTTTCCAAGCTTGCCATGTTGCTCTCTCCTGAGTTTCTGATCTGAATTCCTGATAAAACTGGCTTTTATATTATGGTTCATCGTCGTATTAACTGTGATTCTTTATTAGCCTAAGCTCATGTCTAGCTTGCCACAATGAAACAGGATTCTCGTTCGATAATTGGCGAAGT
>JAYUYT010000062.1:0-5693 GCA_043752345.1 Nitrosospira sp. | reverse complement strand
ATATTCCAAAGCCAACTCATAGCCCTTTGGCCCCAAGCCGCTGATAACACCCAACGCCAAATCAGAAAAATACGACTCTCTGCGAAAAGTCTCTCGGGCAAAAATGTTGGAAAGATGAACTTCGATGAATGGCAGTTTCACTGCCGCCAGAGCATCGCGCAAAGCAACACTGGTATGTGTATAAGCCGCTGGATTGATAATAATGAAGTCGGTTTCATCACTGATCGTCTGTTGAATCCTGCCGATCAGGTCCGCCTCTGCGTTACTCTGGAAGCTTTCCAAAATAATGCCGGCATCTTCTGCCATTTTACTTAAATTTCTGTTAATTTCACCCAATGTAACCCGGCCATAAATATCTGGCTCACGAGTCCCTAAAAGATTAAGATTTGGCCCATGCAGAATCAGGACCTTTTTTACTGATGTAGTTTCCGATTCCATTTTGTGATTATGGCCCAAATTACCGTGAAAGTCCAGATGTTTGGCGCTATTCGCCGAACTTGGAAGACAATCTGCTTATTGGAAATAAATATGGGGTGATTTGATTTAAATACTTTTTTGCTGTGCGCCAAGGGGAAACAGATCACGCGGCCACTATTTACTGGGAAATATGGTTACTAACGGCATTGACATTGTCTTTCCTCGCCCTCCCGTAGTCTAGTCGGGTGGGATGGGATTTTTATATCTCGGCAATTTGCCCCCCGTTTCCCAAACCTCTATAATCCATCAACCGTTTCTCCGCGGGCTGTTGTAGCTCAGTTGGTAGAGCAACTGATTCGTAATCAGTAGGTCGGAGGTTCGACTCCTCTCAACAGCACCATAAAAACAATGGCTTGTATTAGTCCGTTCCGCGCAGGTGCCCGTTTAGGAAATCAGATATACGATCCTCGTATTCCCTGCCGGCGTAGGAATGCATGTTGAAGTGACCCGCGCCGGGAACAATCCAGATGACTTTCGGCTGCCGGGCGGCGGCAAATAATCGTTCTGTTTCCGGCACTTTCGTGTGCTCATCAGCGCTCCCGGCTATTAACAACAGCGGTGCATCGAGATCACCGATGTGAGTGATGGGATCCAGCTCGGTGATGGGGACATCAAAGTAAAACGCTAACTGCGCCAACACCAGCGGCAGCAGCACCGTTCCATACTCACCCAGATGAAGTCTCAACCGATTCTCGGCAGCTTCCTCAATGGTTGGATGCAGCGATTCGAGCACTGCTGCGTCCAGCCGCAATGTATGTTTCGCGAGTACGATAGCGGCTGCACCCAACGAGACGCCGATAGCCGCAAGCCGTTCCGATGGAAAGGTCTTTCGTAAAAAGGCCACGGCAGCTTCTACATCCACCGATTCGCGAAGACCAAAGGTGATTCGCTTTCCGGGTGTCTCGCCATGCGCCTGTAGATCAATCAACAGGACGCCATACCCCTGCTTGTTCAGAAACCTCGCCCGGCTCAGCATCTCGAGGCGATTGCTGCGAATCGAATGGACCAGCAGAACCACGCCGCTGCCGCGGACGCCACGCGCCAGCCAGCCATGCACACTGGCATCGGCATCACGCGGAATCCGCACCGATTCGACTGGAAAATCAGACACCAGCGATTCGACGGCGGTCGATGCTGACCCTGTCATCACTTCGCCAATGCCGGTGATAACAGTAGCCACAGCTGTCAGGCACGACAATATCCCGATAAGAATCCAGCGGTACATGTTTTTATGTAGGCTACTGTTTAAATTGGGAAGGGCGGTGAAAAGCGTTGAAATTGGCTGATGGGTCGGCTTGGGAAATGAAACCAGTGGCTAGTACTGCAAGGACAACCAGAGAAGTTGTCGAGGATGCGTACGCTTCCCTGAGTTGAGCACAAGAAAGCTTACGCTACCGATACATTTGTCGTCGGCTAATTATTTACCGTAGCTGGTTTCCTTGCCAAAATCATCCCAGATGTACCCGGGCTTGACTGTGGGGTCGGTAGGAATCAAAAATGTTGCCACGTCCAGAACCCCGAATGCTGTGCGCCCAACCATATGCATCAGGCCTGTGAGCACCCCGACTGTCGCGCCATAAACAACACCTTCCTTTTGGCTGGTTATCATTATGGTCTTGGGAAGCTCCGCCCAACCGGTGGCCGTATTTGCAATGCCGTGTGCCAGTTTATCGGCCGCATGCGTTACATAATCTTCTCCGTGAGCCATAGCTGCCTGCGGCGAAAAAAATACTAGCGCAGATACTACCAGCAGTGATTTGAATATCTTTTTCATCTGTAGCTCCATAAAAACGAATTAAAAGAAATTTGAATTCAGATTACTATTAGAGATGCTGACCACCGTGCGTCCAACAGATCTGCTCCCTTATTTCACGGCAGCAATTTATTCTAACCCAACTTAATCAGGGCTCACCAGCTTTCTGTTGGGGCCCGCTTTTCATTCCATCTGAACCGCGCCGAGAGCCATGCAATCACCTGTCAAAGTGTGTCATTCACTGCTTTATTGATCAATTCAGCGGGGGCTGGCAAGTATTTTTCCCCTCCTGGTCATTTCATTTCTTATTTGCTGGAATTGCTCTCGCGCTTCATTCTCTATGAAAAATTGTCCAGCAAATCTAAGAATCCAAAGACCGGGAACAATATCTGCATGATAAGTAATGCGTGTTTGATTCCCTTCTGGAATTAGTGCCGTTGTTTCCTCCATTTTCTGCATATTGCCGCTGATCATGCGTTCATGAATTTTGTTAAAGGGAGACAAGTTAACTTCCCGTACCGAGTCAAATGAAAAGGTAAAGAAACCAAATTTTGTGACCCCCCTTTGTGCGACCTGCAAATTGTTGCCTGTTCCGTTGGTGACTTTACTGGACTGAACACCGGAAATAAAGTTGGGGATATTATCGAAGTCCGTCAATACTGCCCATGCCTGCTGCGGTCCAACCGGAACAACAAAAGTTGCGTATACAACAATGTGCTCGCCATCATTCTGTACTTTGACCTCGATTTCCTTGTCACGACGTTCATTGGCCTGCTCGGCCAGATTCACAACGGATGTTTTTTCGATCTTTGAGCGTTTTTCTGCTTCTGCTGAAACTGGGCCACTGAGAAACAAACCTAGCAGAAAAGCAACGGACGTACCGTGACGTTTCTTCATCAGAACTCTGCCCATTCCAGCAAAGTTCGCACAACTCTGCCTGACAAGCGGGCAGACTCTAGCCATCTAGTCCTTGTATTATTGCTGTTGTTTTCCATGTTTCCAGTCCTGTACTAATCGAGCGGGTACGATTTTATTCTTTATTTACTTCAATGTGTTGCCGTCGATAAATGCTGGCTGGATTGTTCCACGAGTACCGTCAGACTTTCCCCCGCATCCGGAACAATGTGCCTTCCGTATAAGTCCGAGTTGTCTATTATAGCTTGCTGGAAATCCTGCGGTTGGCTGAACCCGATGAGCAGCTACTAGCAAAGAAAGCTTTTATTGTAAGCTGTCTGCTTGACAGGGGGATTTACCTGCGGCATAAGAATAATCAAGATGCCGATTTTAATTCAATCCGATCTATCGTTACGAGGCTGCCCATGAAAAAAATGCTGAAATCTCTGCTGATAGCGTCCACGTTATTCTTTTTTTCGCCGCAGATGGCCATAGCTGAAAGTTACCCGGCCAAGGCAGGCAAAAAATTGGTAAATGGCATTGCTAATGTGGCTACTGGCATAGTGGAAATTCCTAAAACCGTAATCATAACCAGCCGAAGTGAGGGTATCGCTTATGGCGCGACCGCCGGATTTATCATGGGTATCCCGCGGATGGCTGGCCGTATCTTACATGGTGCCTTGGATGTGGCGACATTTTTGATTCCCACCAAGCCATTGGGTACTCCTGATTATATTTGGAAAGATTTCGGCAAGGAAACCTCTTACAGCTCGGACTTGCAGATACGCTAATACCGGTTTGAGCAAACAGGCCGATCTTTCCAGCTCTACAAAGGAATTAAACAGGGCGGCGCACACCCCCCTCTTCTTTAATAGAAGCAGCGCCTTCTGAATTTTTCTGCACCGCCGTTGGTAAACCAAGCCCGAGGGAAGCTCAACCAATAAAAGCTGCTCTCCATGACCCCACATAACCAATCACCATACCTCGCTGCCAATGTGAGTCGACGAGAAGTCTGGGCGTGGGCAATGTACGATTTTGCCAATTCCGGCTATACCACCGTTGTCATCACCGCAATTTTCAACGCTTATTTCGTGGCTGTCGTGGCAAATAACCAGGGGTGGGCAACGTTTGCCTGGACCCTGGCGCTGGCGGTTTCGTATGCGCTCATTATCCTGACAGCACCGGTATTGGGTGCATATGCTGACGCTCATGCGGCAAAGAAACGTCTACTGTTCGTGACCACCGTTGGCTGTGTTGGATTCACTGCGCTGCTTTGTTTTGTCGGGCCGGGTGATTTGTGGCTAGCCATAGCACTCATCATTCTCACCAATTTCTTTTTCGGCAGCGGCGAAAACTTGATTGCCGCCTTCCTGCCGGAACTCGCACCAAGCGAAGCTTTGGGTAAAGTGTCAGGTTGGGGCTGGTGCCTGGGTTATGTCGGGGGTCTGGTCAGTCTGGGTTGCTCGCTCATTTATGTTACCTGGGCGCAGGGACAGGGACAACAGGCCGAACAGTTTGTGCCTGTGACCATGCTGATAACCGCTGTTCTGTTTGCTGCGTCCAGCATTCCGACTTTTCTGTATCTAAAGGAACGAGCGCTGCCGCAGCCGCATCAGGCTGGGCAGCGCGTGGTGCGTGAGTCAATCACGCGGCTGGGTGAAACGCTCAAGCACGCCAACCGCTATCGCGATCTGATGCGCTTCCTTGCTTGTCTTGTGTTCTATCAAGCAGGTATCCAGACGGTTATCATACTGGCAGCGATATACGCTCAGCAGGTGATGGGGTTTGATACTAGCGACACCATGCTTCTGGTATTGCTGGTCAATATCACTGCAGCGCTGGGTGCATTCGCGTTCGGCAGCGTTCAGGACAGAATCGGCCATATCCCCACCATTGCATTGACCCTGGTTGGCTGGATCATCATGGTGTTGCTGGCTTGGGCTGCGGCAGGGCCCGCCATGTTCTGGCTGGCTGCCAACATCGCCGGGCTGTGTCTTGGTGCCTCCCAGTCTGCGGGACGGGCGCTGGTCGGCTTCTTCAGTCCTGCTTCCCGACGAGCAGAATTTTTTGGGCTATGGGGCTTGGCAGTAAAACTGTCGTCGATACTTGGCCCGGTGACCTACGGGTTGATCAGCTGGATTACAGCTGGCGATCATCGTCTTGCGATGCTGGCTACCGGCAGCTATTTTATTATCGGCTTGATAATCTTGATGGGCGTAAATGTGCAACGCGGTCGTCAAGCGGCATTGCACGGTGAAGCGGCCCTTTAAATCAACGAACCTCTCTCAATGCTGCATATGGTGGTGATGGCCGCTATGGCGGTCGGCGGCGGGCTTGTTGGCGGGCTTCTTGGCTGCTGCAGCCTTGGGCTTGCGCGGGGTAAAACGCACCGATTGCGCCTCCTGTTCCGGCAGCTTGACGAACACCACGATCACGCTCTGCGGCTTGAGTGTGAACTCGCCACTGCCCTTGAACACATTGTCCCCCGCCGGCTCCAGCTTGACCGTGGTGCGGGCCTTAGCCGTGCCGATCTGCACGGTCGCCTTGCTTACCCCGCCTTCGGTCGCAA
>JAYUYT010000061.1:0-30633 GCA_043752345.1 Nitrosospira sp. | reverse complement strand
CGGAACGGCGCTGCCCCGGTTTTCTGTTTCTTTTTTTGTTTTTATTTCTGAGTGAGTTTTTTCTTTCTCACTGTATTTGTCCCCAATCCTTGCTCCGCCTCCGCTCGCCATACGGTAGACCTGATCCGGCGTGTCATAGTCCAGCGATTGATGCGGCCTTTCCGTGTTATAAAGCACAAAATATTCTGTTCAGTAAAGTATGTAAGAGTCTTGGGAATTGCGTTACTGGCCAATTCTGCGGGTTCAAGAGCCATTGCCCCCCTTTAGTGATTTTCAATATTAGTAGCTGCGAACTCTGAAATCAGGTTAGATGCCACCTTACCCCTTGGACTGGCAATAGTCATGGGTCATAGCTACTGTATTGCATGAGAGGAACCTGCTATGGAAATAGCCACAAAGCAGGACATTTGTACTGGATAAAGTAGTAACTGTGCCGCTCTACCCGATACGCTTCAACCCTTCCCGCTGATCTCGCAACAGCGCGAACATTCTGCGTAGCTCTGCGCGCCACCCACCCTTGAATGCATTGCGTGATGATCTTGCCTTGCCTTCCTGTGTTCGTGCGCCCGTTGATTTAGTCCAAGGTTGCCATTGCCGGATTTTTAATGCCTGTTGCGCCCGTTGTTCGGGTGTCCAGTGTCTCGCTGCCATGTTGTCCCTCTAAAAGTTCGTTTGACTGATTTACAGTTTTCTCCGCGTGCGTAGCAGGTGCGGGTGTGCCGTTGTTCACTTGCTGGTTGCCATGGTTGATGTTGGCTTGCTTGGCGAATACCACCGGCGGGTTCTTGATCGTCACCAGGGTTTCCAGTGCAGTGTGGCCCGGCATTGCCCTTGCGCTTTTAAGGCTAGTCGCAGAAAGGTGTCAAAGTTCCTCATGTGTTCCTGTTTCACCGCCCGGCGCGACAGGTTCATGAAAATGGATTGCAGAGCGTAGGCTTGGCTTAACAGCATCGACTCGCACTGCTTCATGTCTCCACCCAGAACATCGTTTGTGCACTCGGCCAACGAAGTCGTCAGCATTCCCAGGTCTTGTTCGCCAAATGGCTTACCGTACTCGTCAATCACTGCGGCTGCGTTTGCACTGGGGCGCAATGTCACCTCTGCTCTGTGTTCGGCTTCTTCCTGTTTCGCCTTGTCGGGTTGCTTCGCTACTGCCGGTTTCTTTTTCGTTGCCATGTTTGCTCCCTTTATCTGGTTTATCCATCCCACCTGCACCCAGTAAATAAATACGGGTAGGAGTGGTATATATTCATTGTTACCGTCTGGCGGTACAGTGAAATGGGCAAAAAATGCCGTTTCCGTACCTGCTCACGGTACAGTGAGTCTGTCACCAGTACCGGCTGGCGGGACTGTACTGTACCGGCTGGCGGTATTGCCTTTACCGTTTGGCGGGACAGCGTTTGTGTTTTTGATCATGGGCAATTTGTCCATCAGACTCCATGCGCCGGGGTGATAGTCTTTTCCCCGAATATCCAGCCCGACAAAATTGGTGATTGATAACCACGTCAGCGCAAAGCGGGAAGCGCCGATATTCAACCCACCTTGCCGGGTCTGGAGCAACAGGCCGCGCTCTATCAATTCAGCCCTTGCTCGCTGGATCACATCGCGCGATTTCCAGCACCGATCTTCCAGCCATGAGAACGATAGATGCAGATGGCCGTTATTGTTGCCGCTGTGTTGCCGGATCAAATCAAACAACATGGCTTTGGCCGGATGGCTTGCCCCCTTGAACGCGGCACCATCCAGCACCGCGTGAGGGATAGCCGCATACAGGCCGTTGATCGCCTCTTGCGGGCGCTTCTGTTTTCTCTCGGCCATGGCTAACCATCCGCCAGGCGTGAGAGGTAGCAGTACAACCCCCACAGTTCGATCATCGACAGCCCGGTGAGGTCAGCGCCTATGCCAAGGTGAGAGAATCGCTCACAGAGTATTTGCAGGTGTTGCAGCCATCTCTCGTCATTCATGGCTCGCCTCCCGCACCAGCACATAGCGGGCGATACGTCTTACCCGGTGGCTGGCGGTTGGCTCGGCAATCCTGATCGTGTGGATCACATGGCCTGCTTCGCGCAATTCCTGCACGCGCGCTGCGGGGTGCATGATGTCGAGTTTTGACCGGGCTTCGGTGGTGCTGACATTTGCTTGGTGCAAGCTTGCCAGAAGGCGCATGCGTTGCGAGTGCACATCATTGCCGGTAAAATCCGCTTGTGTGTTGTGGGCTGCCTGCGGGTGGCCTATTTTTTTGTCCATGATCGCCCCCTTATTTTCCGGTCTGTGATGCAGCGATGCGGTCAGCCGCCCAGCGTTCCACGGACTGTGATTCCCAGACGGTGATGTTGTCGGAGATTTTTATTCCGCGTGGAAATTTACCCTGCTTGATCCAGCTCCAGATTGTCGAGCCGGACACGCCCAGGCGTTGTTTGAGATGAGGGAGGCGGTAGAACTGTGCGGGGGGTGAAGTGGTTTGTTGCGTTACGTTTACCATGACATTAAATCTCCGTAGAGGTTTATGCGCATCTAGCACCGTGCTAGAGCGTCATGGTCATACATTATTCACATAAGGAAAGTCGAAACCAGCCTAGATGCTGGCATAGTGCGCACGATGCTGGCAGGCGTTACAGTGTGCCAGCAGGCGGTAACTTTTTGGCTCCTGCAACGTATCTGGCAAGCGTTCGGTGTGCCACTTCGGGGAATTGTGCTTGCAATAACTCTGCTGCTAATTCATTGGATTTATCAATGCTGATAGTGGCACGCCAGTGGGCTATGATTGCATCACGCTTTAGGTGAGTAGTCGTGGCATGTAGCTTTAATGCTGCATTCCGTGCGCCGAGTGATCTTTCTTCCTCGCTGCATTTCTGTCCACCGTCCCACATTTGACAACCACGTGCAAATTCAATTACTGAAAATGAATCAGCAATTTTGTCCAGCGCACCCACCACATCACCTGCTTCCATTAACGTATCAGCCTCACAAATCCAAACAATCGAGGTTGCTGCTAGCCTTTCATAAAATGACCTATCAGAATCAGAATCAATCTGGCAATACTGCAATTCGGCAGCGCCATGTCCGGCAAGGCAACAGATAAAAAACGGATCAAATAAATCAGAATATCCCACCCCGCATGATGCTGCGTAGCTTTGGTTGTCTTCGTTATTAGCCACTATGCCTTCAGCTATCAATCTGAGCCACATTAGCTGATTGTTTCTGCCTGCAATCCATAAACATTTTTTTGCAAATACCGCAGCATCATTGGGGTCTTCTATACTTTCATAAATGCGCCTGTAATGAACGTTGATCATGCGCCCTAAAGTGGCAAGGCTTCCTGGTAGTGACACCTGTCGCCATATCATTGCGTCAGCTTCTTTACCTGCTTGCTCAAACGCTTCAGCTTCAATTTTATTTACTCTGTCTGATAGCTCACCACGTTCATAACTTTTCATCACGTCCCCTTTCACGATAGCCCCTCAAATAGAATCCACGCCAGCCGGGTAAGGGTTCCCCGGTGTTCATCCCGTCGGGCTAGGCGTGGATAACTTGAGCTATGCCACTTTTCCTTTGTGCATCGGTATCACGTCCGCACCACTGGCCAGACCATCCAGATAATCCGCCCATGCCTGCATCATACGCTTGCGCTCAGGCAGGTATTCCGCGTAGTTGTATGCCGCCCTTACGCCGTCCCGCTCAGCGTGTGCCAGTTGCCGCTCGATAGCGTCCCGGTTCCAGCCTTGCTCATTTAACAGCGTGGAAGCCATGTGCCGGAAGCCATGCCCCACGAACTCGCCTTTATAACCCATCCGGTGCAGCGCAGCGTTTACCGTGTTGTCGCTCATCGGCTTGGTGGTGGTGCGCGGACTTGGGAAAACATACTTGCCCGCGCCAGCGATGGAGTGAAGCTCGCGCAATATCGCCACGGCTTGAGTAGATAGCGGGACGATGTGCAGCGCCTTCATTTTCATGCGCGTTGCAGGGATGCGCCATTCCGCCTTGTCCAGATTGAACTCGCACCATTCCGCCTTGCGTAACTCACTGGGACGCACAAACAACATGGGAGCGAGGCGCAAGGCATAGCGCGTGGAGTACGTGCCGATGTAGCCATCAATGGCGCGCAGCAATTCGCCGATGGCTTTCGGGTCGGTGATGGTGGGGTAGTGCTGCCTGTTCGCCGGTGGCAGCGCGCCGCGTAGATCGGCAGACGGATCACGCTGTGCGCGTCCGGTAGCGATGGCATAGCGGAACACTTGCCCGCAATTCTGATGAACACGGTGGGCGGTATCGAGTGCGCCCCGGCTTTCAACACGGCGCAGCATGGCGAGCAATTCAGGTGCAGTTATCTCACCGATGGGGCGCGCACCGATCCACGGGAATGCGTCAACTTCCAACCGCCGGATCACCTTGCTGGAGTGCGTGCCTGCCCAGTTAGGCGCGTGCTTCATAAACCATTCACGGGCGACAATCTCGAAACTGTTTTCAGTCAGCGCCACACTCGCGGCTTTTTTCGCCTTCTTTGCCGCGCCGGGGTCTGCATCATTCGCCAACAGCTTGCGTGCATATTCGCGCCGCTCTCGTGCATCCGACAGGCTAACGTCTGGATATACGCCAATTGCCAAGGTTTTGCGCTTGCCAGCAAAACGATAATCCAGCCGCCAATACTTCGCACCGTTAGGTTGCACCAGCAGATACAGGCCACCACCATCCGACAACTTCTGCGGTTTGTCGGTTGCCTTCACGCTCTTAATCTTTATCGCAGCCAGTGCCATGATTTAGCCCCTTTGTCGGTATCTGTGTTTTCAGTATCGTAACATACCGTGAAATATACCGACAATTGACGGTATATTGCACTGTACCGGATCGGACTGCCACGGACAACAAAAACTCTACAATCGTTTACTGGAAAGGGTTTTATGGACTTCTTCGGACTGCTTTGGACTGGCTGATGGTGGAGACGAGGAGGATCGAACTCCCGACCTTCGCATTGCGAACGCGACGCTCTCCCAGCTGAGCTACGTCCCCACTTGACGGCGTATTCTATACACAAAAAACGGTAGCGTAAAATTGACATTGCCGCAGAGGCTGCGGATAATCCCTCGCGCCAGCCTTTGTCCGGCAATGTTGTTAAACATATCTACTGCTACAGCCCGTTCTCCGCAGGAATCCACGAATTAACCAAGAGGATTTCATGAGATTTTCCGGACGATTCAGTTTTGGCCTTGCAATTGCTACTCTCATTCTTTCCGGCTGCAAGGAAGCGCCGTTCTTGCCAAAGACGGGAGAACATCTGGTAAAAATCGGTCATGCCGCGCCTCTTACCGGTACCCAGGCACATATCGGCAAGGACAATGAGAACGGAGTCAGACTGGCTATCGAGGAAGCAAATGCAGCGGGCATCGTCATCGGTGGACAGAAAATCCGCTTCCAGCTCTTGAGCGAGGACGACCAGGCCGATCCCAAGAATGGCACCATCGTCGCGCATAAGCTGGCGGATGCGGAAATAAACGGCATGATCGGCCACCTCAATTCCGGCACCACCATCCCGGCATCCCGTGTTTATCATGACGCGGGCATTCCGCAGATTTCGCCTTCCGCAACCAATCCCAAGTATACCCAGCAAGGTTTCAAGTCAGCGTTCCGCACCATGGCCAATGATGTACAGCAGGGCAGACTGCTGGGCCAGTTCGTCACCAAACACCTAGCAGCAAAAAGAATCGCCATCATCGACGACCGCACCGCCTACGGCCAGGGACTTGCCGACGAATTCGAAAAATCGGTCAGAGCCAACGGCGGAACCATCGTGGCACGCGAATTTACCACCGACAAATCGACCGATTTTCGCGCCATTCTGACTGCGATCAAAGGCAAACAGCCTGATCTGCTGTTCTTCGGTGGGATGGATCCACAAGGCGGGCCGCTGATGCGACAGGTCAGATCGCTCGGCATCACTGCCCTGTTTATCGGTGGCGACGGCGTCTATACGCCGGAATTCATCAAGCTGGCGGGGGATGCGGCGGAAGGCGCCTACAGCTCACTGCCCGGTGTGCCACTCGAGAAGATGCCCAGCGGTATCGCCTTTCGCGATAAATACAGAGCCAAGTACAATAGGGACATTCAACTCTACGCACCGTTCTGCTACGATGCGGTCAATATCATGATCGAAGCGATGAAGCGCGCCGATTCGGTGAAACCAGAGAAATACCTGCCGGAACTGACAAAAACTGATTACAACGGCGTCACCGCCAGAATCATGTTCGACGAGAAAGGTGATTTGAGAAACGGCGCAATTACATTTTATCGGGTAAGAAACGGTAAATGGGAAGTAACAGAAACACTATCCAACACGCCGGCCACATCTGCTCCCACCGCAGTCCCACCGGTCGCGGATGAACATAGCTAAGACCCTTTGGACATCCGGGAACATTTTGGCAAAGCCCGGTTTGATCCATCCTCTTCCTGATTAATCCCCGTGGATATATTTCTCCAGCAGATCATCAACGGCCTGGTTCTGGGCAGCATCTATGCGCTGGTCGCATTGGGCTACACCATGGTCTACGGCATCCTTGGCCTGATCAATTTTGCTCATGGTGAAGTTGTGATGATAGGTGCAATGGTCGCGCTGGCAGTGATTCATGCCTTGACTGGTATCGCTCTGCCGGGGCCGGTTATCGTGCTGATGGGTCTGTTGATTGCCATTCCCGCCTGCATGTTGCTGGGCTATGGCATCGAGCGCGTCGCCTATCGTCCGCTGCGTCATGCGCCGCGCCTGGCTCCATTGATTACCGCGATTGGCGTATCGATCGTGCTGCAGAATCTTGCCATGATCATCTGGGGGCGGCAATATATCGCTTTCCCGCCGCTGCTGCCAAACGATGCTTATGTCATCGCTGGCGCAAGCATTACCCTCTTGCAGATTTTTATTTTCCTGCTGGCGACGGCAATCATGGCGGGATTGATTTTTCTGGTGAAAAGAACCCGGCTGGGGCGCGCCATGCGCGCTACCGCGCAAAACCCCGAAGTTGCGGGGCTGATGGGGGTCAATGTCAACAGCGTCATTTCCGCTACCTTCATCATCGGCTCGGCGCTGGCTGCCGTGGCTGGCCTGATGGTCAGCGCTTACTACGGTCTGGCGCATTATTACATGGGATTTTTGCTGGGGCTGAAAGCTTTTTCCGCCGCAGTTCTCGGTGGCATCGGCAATCTCGGCGGCGCCATGCTGGGGGGATTGCTGCTGGGCATAATCGAAAGTCTGGGTGCCGGTTACATCGGACCGCTTACCGGCGGTGTGCTCGGCAGCCATTATCAGGATGTGTTCGCATTCCTGGTGTTGATCCTGGTGCTGGTGTTCCGCCCCTCCGGACTGCTCGGCGAACGCACGACAGAGCGAGCATAGCGATGAATGATCTACTGACCCACTGGCGCAAATTTAAACGCGAGCCATATGCCATATGGCTGGGGTTTGCGCTGATCGGTGCTGCGCTGGTGCTGCTGCCTTTTGCCACCGATGCGGCGCTGGGCCGTTCCTGGGTACGAATACTCGACCACACCCTGCTCTACATCATGCTAGCGCTGGGACTCAATATCGTGGTGGGTTTTGCCGGCCTGCTGGATTTGGGCTACGTCGCATTTTTTGCCGTCGGTGCTTATCTGTATGCCTTGCTGGCCTCGCCACATTTCGGTCTGCATCTGCCATTCTGGACACTGCTGCCGCTGGGCGCATTGGTCGCCTGCATGTTCGGGGTGTTGCTGGGTGCGCCGACATTGCGTTTGCGTGGTGATTATCTCGCCATCGTCACGCTGGGTTTCGGCGAAATCATCCGCATTTTTCTCAATAACCTGAATGCGCCGATCAATATCACCAATGGCCCGCAAGGGGTGAACATGATCGATCCGATCATGCTGGGCGAGTTCTCTCTCAGCCGCACTCACCAGTTCCTGGGCATTACCTTCTCTTCGGTGCACAACTACTATTATCTGTTCCTGGCATTGGCGCTGCTGATCATTTTCATTTCCATTCGCCTGGAGAATTCGCGCATTGGCCGCGCCTGGGTGGCAGTGCGGGAAGATGAAGTAGCGGCGCAGGCGATGGGTATCAACACCCGCAACGTCAAGCTGCTGGCATTCGCCATGGGCGCAAGCTTCGGCGGCGTTTCCGGCGGCCTGTTCGCGGGTTTCCAGGGATTCGTCAGTCCGGAAAGTTTTCACTTGACGGAATCAATCATGATTCTGTGCATGGTGGTACTGGGTGGCATGGGTCACATTCCCGGCGTGATCCTCGGTGCGGTACTGCTGTCGATACTGCCGGAAGCGCTACGCTATATCGGGCCGCTGGAGGAAGCGCTGTTCGGGCGTGTGATTGTGGATCCATCTGATTTGCGCCTGCTGCTGCTTGGTTTGGCGATGGTGCTGATAATGTTGCTGCGCCCCGCCGGGCTGTGGCCTTCGCCGGTACGGCGGCGGGAGTTTGTTCGCCATGATTAACACGATGCCGCTGCCTGCTGAAGCTGACGTACTGTTGCAGGCTGCCGGCATCAGCAAGCATTTCGGCGGACTGGCGGCGCTGACGGATGTGTCCCTCACCATCCGCCGCAACGAAATCTATGGTCTGATCGGCCCCAATGGCGCCGGCAAGACCACGCTGTTCAATCTGCTCACTGGTCTCTATCGCGCCGACGGCGGCACAATTTCGTTTGCCGGTATCAGCCTCGCCGGCAAGAAACCCCACGAAGTGGCACAAGCCGGCATCGCTCGTACTTTCCAGAACATCCGCCTGTTCGCCAACATGACCGCGCTGGAGAACGTGATGGTGGGAAGAAATGTGCGCACCCACGCCGGCGTATTCGGCGCGATCCTGCGCGATCAGAAAACCCGCAGCGAAGAAAGCGCTATCAGGCAGCGTGCAAAAGAACTGCTCGACTACACCGGTATCAGCCATCACGCACAGATGCTGGCGAAAAATCTGTCGTACGGCGATCAGCGCCGCCTGGAAATTGCGCGCGCACTTGCCACCGAACCGAAACTGCTGGCACTGGATGAACCTGCAGCCGGCATGAATGCGACCGAAACCGCCGCGTTGAGACAGCTGCTTGAGAGCATCCGTCGCGACGGCGTGACGATCCTGCTGATCGAGCATGACGTGAAACTGGTGATGGGATTATGCGATCGGGTGGCAGTGCTGGATTACGGCAAGAAAATTGCGGAAGGTATTTCCGCGGAAGTGCAACGCAATCCCGCAGTGATCGAGGCCTACCTGGGCGGAGCCATGGCATGAACCTGCTGGAAGTGCGCGGCCTGAAAGTTTCCTACGGCGGCATCAACGCGGTCAAGGGCATCGATCTGGAAATCCGCGAGGGTGAACTGGTCGCGCTGATCGGCGCCAACGGCGCAGGAAAATCCACCACTCTGCGCGCGCTGGCCGGTCTGGAACGCCCGGCGGGAGGCACGATTCATTATCAGGGACATTCCATCAGCCACCAACCCACGCATCAACTGGTCAGAAAAGGACTGGTGCTGGTGCCGGAAGGACGCGGAATTTTCGGGCGGTTGACGGTGGAAGAAAACCTGCACATGGGCGCTTATTGCCGTGACGATACGACAGAGATAGCAGCCGACATGCAACGGGTTTATGCGCGCTTTCCGCGTTTGCAGGAACGCAGCCATCAAGCGGCCGGAACCCTGTCGGGCGGCGAACAACAGATGCTCGCCATCGGTCGCGCATTGATGTCGCGCCCGCGGTTGTTGCTATTGGATGAACCCAGCATGGGACTGGCGCCGCTGATGGTACAAAAGATTTTTGAAACCATCCGCGCCATCGCGGCGGAAGGCGTCACCATCCTGCTGGTGGAACAGAACGCCAAGCTCGCACTGGAAACCAGCCATCGCGGCTATGTACTGGAGAGCGGCCTGATCACACTGCACGATGAAGCAAAAGCGTTGCTGAGTAACGAGAAAGTGCGGCACGCCTATCTGGGGGAATGAAACATCTCCAGAAAAAATCAAGCCAACACGATATCAGCTGCGGTAATGACGGGCATGCCAACCAGTGTTGCCAGTTGAACGGCAGCGCCTGCACCAACACCATCTGCGTCGAACGACAGGGCGCCCGTGCTTATGTCGTAGAGGAAATAGTCATTGGCATCAACGGCAATGGCACCTGCGCCAATCACGATATTGCCCGCTTGAACTGCGCCGGCAGGCAAGGTTGTACCTGTCGCTGCATTTACCGCAGCCAGGCTGAATTGCAGCGTGTCGTCTGCCAACACAAATGAAATGCTATCCGTACCGTTGGTTGATAGTGTCACGCCACTGAATGCGAATGTGTCTGCGCCGTTGCCACCAATGAGGATGTCGTTGCCGTTGCCACCAATAAGGGTGTCGTTGCCGGAATCGCCGGATATCTGGTCATTCCCGGGCGTCCCAGTCAAACTCGCGCCGGCGGGACCACCGTCAATGATGTTGCCGCTATAGGTGGCGGGATATCCCTTGTTGTTGATGTTAAACCCGGTGGTCTCACTGCTGTTCGGGTCGTGGTCGATGCTGTTGTTCGTGACCGTCGTGTTGGGCCCGCGCGCTCTGAGCGCCTCGCCAAAGCGGTTGGTAAATCCCGTAAAATTATTGCCGCTGATCGTCGACTGATCAGCGTCGATCGTGACCAGCGTATTACCCTGTTCGCCGCCGTCATTCACCCCACCGGCCGTACCGATCACATCATTGTTGGTGAAAGAGACATACTTGGTCGGATAATTGGCTGGACCAGCGCCGCTCCCGCCATTCCCAATGACGACGAGTTGGCGTGGAGCATTGTTGCCAACATCAAATTGCGTACTAAATCCGATTCCGCTGGGGGCGGATCCGGTGAAAGTCTTACCATCAAGAATGTTTCCATCAATACTCAAATGGGTGACGGTCGCGCCAGACTCTGTTATCAATCCTGCGTCGCCCTTTGCGGTGATGCGGTTTCCTGCAATAGTGATCATGTCGTGGTTGTCATCAATATAGACAGCGGCCTTTTCGATAGCGCCATTGCCATTGATGCCGATGATCGTGAAGCCCTGCCCAGCGTCGCCGATCCGCACATTGTTCACGCCGCTCGAGATCACGGCGGCTCCAAGCTGAGCGCCACCTCCGTTACCGGTAATCGTGGTTGTATCGCGACCATCGACCGAGAGCAATGTGATTGACTTATTGATGGTTACATTCTCGTTATAGTTGCCTGCAGCGACCAGGATTACGTCACCGTTGGCAGCGGCATCGATCGCAGCCTGGATGGTGGCGTAACCACCATTGCCAACCAGGAGAAAATGATGACCAGCGCTGTCGGTGAGCTTCTCAACACCGCTGAGAGAATCGATCCCGTTAGCGCCTGCGTTTACTTGCCAACCCGGCTGATTACCGGTCGTCACCAAATCGATATCAGCGACAGCAGTAATGTCCGTTGCTGTCAGCGTAACGCTATAAACCGCTGTGTCCGTTCCGGCACCGCCGTCGATGTGATCGTTGCCACCACCGCCAGCCAATGTGTCGTTGCCATCGCCGCCGGAGAGCGTGTTGCTGCCGCTGTTACCGGTGATGGCGTTGTTGAGAGCGTTACCGGTCACATCGACATCGGCGCCGAGACCAGGAGCGTAGTCGGCCAGCGTGATGTTGCTCACGGCAGAATAGTCGGCGAGCGGGATGCCGGTCACGTAGCTGCCCAGATCCAGGTCGCTGTTCAGCAGCAGATTAAGATCGGCCGATCCGGCCTGCGCATCGATCGTCAGGTTGTCCATGAAGATCGGCCGCACGGTGCTGTCCGTGCCGCTCTGGACGATGAGCGTATCGCCATTGAACGCCGCCCCCGAAGCGGTGTCGGGGTTGACCCACACCCAATAGTAGTTCGTGTCGAAATACGTTTGGGCGCGCATGTCGCCATTTGAATCCGTCACAAAAGCATAGTTGCCGAGCGTATTGTCGGCCACGAAGGCGTCGATGTAGGCGCGGGAAGGGAGATTGGCCGCGTCATGGTCCCACACGAACAGGTGAGACTGCTGCGTGTAGTCCGGCTCGAACGTGTTTCCCGTGATCTCCGGAAGCGCGAACGGGGCTTTGAGCCAAAAATCCGGGCCGTACAAAGGCCGCAGGTCGCCCTCCATGACGATGCCTCGGGTGGCCGGCCAGTCAAAGCCGGTGTCGATCGCGGTGTCGGGATTGTGAACGAAGTCGTTGCCGCTCAGTACCAGGTCCAGATCTGCGGCGAGATGTCCGTAGCCCGCGCCGTTGCCGATGAAGAAATCGCCCTCGAAAATGTTGTCCGAGATATGGAAGCTCGTGATGGCGGAAGACCAGCCGGCCAGGTCATCCGGCACGGTCTGGTCGGCGACATAAACCGTCGCGGCGATTCTGAGGCCATTCGCAGCGCCGACAAAGCTGTGCTCGAGAGTAAAGTTGTTCGCGATAACTTCGAACGCCTTGTTGACAAAGCCTTGGTGACTCCCGTTCTGCAAGTCGGTTGCCTCGAAGTCGAGCCCCGAGATCGTGACATCGGGGGCGGTGACGAAGAAATTCGTGCCCCAATTCGACTCCACTGACGAAATCACGTGCGCCTGCACGACCGAAGCGTCGGTAATTGCCGCTCCGGTTGCATCGACGCCTTGGATAGTCACGCTCTTGTTCACCAACAGGCCGAGCGGATTGCTCCCGCTGTTGCTGTTGTCCTCTGGGTTGTAGTTGGCGGATTCGGTATAGTTGCCGGGACGGACGTTGATTATGTCACCGTTGACAGCGGCATCGATCGCCGCCTGGATGGTGAGGTAGTCCCCAAGGGCACTACCAACAAACAGGACATTCTGTGTTGTGAAATTGAGCGTGGTGGTGTCGCTAATCCCGCCAAAGTTATTACCTGCCGTATCTTTCAATACGCCAGCGGCCATCTGCACATAATAGGTGGTATATGGGATCAGGTCAGCGGTCGGATTGATGGTGACCTGGTTGCCGCTGATCGAGACTTGTGATGCATCATTCACTGGAATGTTGCGTATATCGTTGCTGTCACTGCTATTGCCGATCACGATGTCGCCGCTGCCGGTCCGCACGTTTTCACTGAAGATGAGCACGATGTTCGAGTCCACTACTGCGGTAGCGTTGTTGGCAGGCGAACTGGAGGAGAGTGTCGGTACAGTGGTGTCTGGCGCAGGCCCACCGCCCTCCCCGCCAGAAGGTGTTGTTGGTGTGCCGGTGCCCGCAGGCACGCCACTATCCAATATACCCGCCGTTGCTGCGCTCACGGCACTGTCTAGCGCAGTGCCGGTGAAGTTGGTGAGGGTGCTGGCAACGCTCCCGGCAGTCACCCCGGCTTTCAGTGAATCGGCCATGCTCCCTTGTGCCACAACCTGCACCTTGCTAATCTGCGAAAGGGCAGCAACGAAGTCTGTTGTGTTGGCTGACAAAGCGGTATTAACGCTGGTGATGGAGCTAGCCATGGCGGTGGCAACATTGTCCACCAAGGTTGCAACCTTGCTGGTGACATCGGCTGCTGTTGCAGCATCCTGCATCACACTTTTCAGGGTATCGGTTTTTGTGAGATCTACCATGGTGGTTGCAGCAGCAAAATTCTTGGCTAATGCGTTGCTGATCTGAGTCATGGCATCTGCCGCAGTAATAGTGATAACCGTGACATCTGCCACAATAGTGCTAGAAGCGCCTTGAAGCACAGCCATGCCCTGCACCAGAATATTGGCAACCTTTGCAGCAGCAGCTTGAACCTGTGTTGCGAGTGCTTTATCCGCCGTGCTGGTACCATTCAATGCTTGGTTGATGGGGTCGAATGTTTTGAGGTCCACCGAGATGGGTAGCCCCAGTGCGGTAAGCACCTTGGACTGCGCCTGCTCTACAGAAGCAGCACTGCCAGAATCCACCATGGCCTGCACCAGAGTGGTTAAGGGGTTGATAATGGTGGAGCCTTCTGGTGCTGTAAGCAAACCAGTGAAAGCGAGATTCGTAGAAATGTCAGTACCGCCGCTGGCGCTGATTGTGCCGTGCGCGTTGGTCAGCGTGAAGTTGCCGAAATTGTCGGTTGTGGTTTTAGCTTCGCCTTCGTTCCAGATACCATCGCCATTTTCATCGGCAAATACGGTAGCATTTTTGATGTAGCCGTCGATAACCTTGCCTTGTTGTGTTTCTGGCGTCGGCGTGAAGGTACTTTCCAGTTGTGCCAGCGTAAGTTTCTTGCTGGTCAAGGTGACGACTTCACCATCGTTGCCGATAAGATTGAGTGCTGCCTTAACATGACCCTCTTTTGGGGCATAGTCGGCAGTAATAGTGCCATCGTTGAACTGGAGCACATCACCTGTTGTACCTGCAAGCTTGCTGAGCTGTATGGTGATGACTTGCTTGGAATTGGCGATGTTGGTGACGGTCATGGTGTTGCCGCTGGCCTTGAAGTTGTAGTCAGTGGAGAGACCGTCGATCTGGATGGTATCGCCATTGGAACTGCCACTCAGTTTGAGTCCCTTGCTGGAGCTGCCTACGACGTAGGTGTCGTCGGAAGTGCCAACATCTTTGTAGGAGCTACGCTTGCTGCTGCTTGATATGTACGTTGTCATTTTGTCGTTATCCTTAACCCAAGTTTCAATAAAAGACCTGCCGACCCGACCAAAATTGCTCTAGCCGGCAAGTGAATCGCCCCTGATTTACTAGATATTCTCTAGCCTCTGAGTTCAATACACGGTCACATACTAGATTCGGGATTGGAAACAGTCATGGGGCATGACTGTATTTTTAGACAGAACAAATCTATTGAATTAAACAGCCCCGCGTAGCAGGAATGTGCTATGCGGGGCTGTTTATTAGCTGGAAGCCGTGCCCCTCAGCTGCGGATATGCACCTACCGATGCCAGGGTAAGTTCTTGTTCAAACTGCGTTTATGTGCATAATTCTATAGCATCATTTATTGCGTTTCAGAAAATCGATTTCCCCATTTTCTTCTGTCCAGGAGGGGGAAGAAAAGTGGTCCTGAATTGTCACCGGCACGTTGCGTGACATCATGGCCAAGTTGATTTGCATTTTCTCACCCTATCCCGTGCGGGCAGGGTGACTCCAATATCGATGTAACTCTACCAAAGCCTACAGCCAATCCTTGCCGATCAGAAAATCGGTATAGAGCTTGTCTTCTGCACTGCCGGCTTCGGGTTTCCAGTCATAACGCCATTTTACGATCGGTGGCAGCGACATCAGGATCGATTCGGTGCGCCCACCTGATTGCAGGCCGAACAGCGTTCCGCGATCCCACACCAAATTGAATTCCACGTAGCGCCCGCGACGATATGCCTGGAAGTCGCGTTCATGTTCGCCATAAGGCGTATCCAGGCGCCGTTGCAGGATCGGTACATAGGCAGGCAGAAAATGATCGCCTACACTTTTTATCAGGTTGAAACAGGTGTCGAAATCCGGCTGACTGAGGTCATCAAAGAAAATACCGCCGACACCGCGCGGCTCCTTGCGATGCTTCAAGTAGAAATATTCGTCGCACCATTTCTTGAAGCGCGGGTGATACTCATTGCCGAATGGCTGCAACGCATTTTTACAGGTCTGGTGGAAATGCACGGCATCTTCTGCAAAACCATAATAAGGGGTCAAATCCATGCCGCCACCGAACCACCATACCGGTTCTGCACCTTCCTTGCGCGCTTCCAGAAAGCGTACATTCATGTGCACCGTGGGTGCGTACGGATTGCGCGGATGCAGCACCAGCGATACACCCATGGCCTCGAACGAACGTCCGGACAATTCGGGCCGCGCAGCAGTGGCTGATGCCGGTAGTCCGCCACCGAAAACGTGGGAATAATTGACACCACCGCGCTCGAACACGTTGCCTTGCTCCAGCACACAGCTTAAACCGCCGCCGCCTTCGGGCCGCTCCCACTGATCGCGGTGGAAAGACTTGCCATCGACCTGCTCCAGCCCTGCAACAATGCGTTGCTGCAGCCCGGTTAAAAATTCTTTGACTTGTGCAGAGTTCATTGATCCCCCGATTCCATCCGGCATCGCGACCAGCGTCGTCTGTAAATCCGCTATTTGCGACGCTGATTGATAGCACGATGTCCTATATCGTACCGCATTTGGTAACCGTCAAAATGAATTTGTCCGGCAATTTCATAGGCACGACGCTGGGCAATCTTGACGTTGTCCCCGAGTGCGGTAACGCACAATACCCGTCCGCCTGCAGTCACGATTTCCTTGCCGTCTTTGCCACCCAATCTGGTGGCGGCATGAAATACATGCACATCCTCTGGTGCTGCTGAGGTGAGTGTGGTTTTTGGCAAACCGTTAATCACATCACCTTGGCGCGGGGTACCGGGATAACCATAGGCCGCCATCACCACGCCCAGTGCGGCACGGCGATCCCACTCGGCTTCCACCTGGTTGAGTGTCCCGTTCACCGCATGTTCCACCAGCATCAGCAGATCGCTTTTCAGGCGCAGCATGATCGGCTCCGTTTCCGGATCACCCATGCGGCAGTTGAATTCCAGTACCTTGATGGTGCCATCATTGGCAATCATCAGCCCGGCATACAGAAAACCGCTATAGCGTTCACCTTCCTGTTCCATGCCGCTCATCACCGGCTGAATCACCTCGCGCATTATCCTGGCATGCAGCGCGGGAGAAATCACCGGAGCAGGAGAATACGCGCCCATGCCACCAGTGTTGGGACCTTGGTCACCGTCCTGCAGGCGTTTGTGATCCTGGCTGGTAGCGAATGGCAACACATGATGACCATCCGCCATGACAATGAAGCTGGCTTCCTCTCCCTCCAGATATTCCTCAATCACGACCCGCGCGCCAGCATCGCCCATTTGATTCGCAACCAGCATCGCGTCCACCGCGGCATGCGCCTCTGCCAATGTCAGCGCAACCACCACCCCCTTGCCCGCAGCCAAGCCATCGGCTTTGATGACGATGGGTGCACCTTTTTGCTCCAGATGGCGGTGGGCTTCAACAGGGTCGCTGAATGTGACGTAGGCAGCAGTGGGGATGCCGTGGCGCTGCATGAAAGCTTTGGAAAAATCCTTGGATGCCTCCAGTTGTGCGGCTTTCCTGGTGGGGCCAAAAATTTTCAGGCCAGCGGCGCGGAATGCATCCACAATGCCCGCCGCCAGCGGCGCTTCCGGCCCAACCACTGTGTACGTGATACCTTCTTTTTTGGCGAACTCTACCAGATCGGGAATGGCGGTAATAGGAAGGTTTTCCAGACCGTCTTCCAGCGCCGTGCCGGCATTGCCGGGGGCGACAAACACCTTGAAGACGCGTGGCGACTGGAGCAGTTTCCACGCCAAGGCATGTTCCCTGCCACCGCCACCGATGACGAGCAATTTCATCATAGCGTGATGCCATCAACCACAAAGGAGTAATAAAGTCTCACCAGACATCAATCATCAATGCCTGAAATGCCGCACTCCGGTGAACACCATTGCCACACCTTGCTCATCCGCAGCGGCGATAACTTCCGCGTCGCGCATGCTGCCGCCGGGCTGAATGACCACCAGGGCACCCGCCTGGACCACCACATCCAGCCCGTCACGGAATGGGAAAAATGCATCCGACGCAACCACCGAACCGTCCAGCGAGAGTCCGGCATTCTGTGCCTTGATCGTGGCAATGCGCGCGCTGTCCACCCGGCTCATCTGTCCTGCACCCACGCCTAGCGTCTGGCCGTTGGCACAAAACACGATAGCATTGGATTTGACGAATTTCGCCACGCGCCATGCAAACAGCAGATCCTGCAACTGTTGCGGTGTAGGTTGCGCTTTGGTCACCACTTTCAGTTGAGCGGAAGTGACATTGAGATTATCCGGGGTCTGTACCAACAATCCGCCGCCCACGCGCTTGAAGTCGAGCGCATTGCCGCCTGCCTGCAACGGCAGAGTCAGTACGCGCACGTTGGTTTTCTGGGCAAGAATTTGTTTTGCTTCATTGGTTACTTCCGGCGCAATCACTACTTCGACGAATTGCTTGATTACCGCCTCAGCCGCAGCGCCATCCAATATGCGGTTGAAAGCGATGATGCCGCCGAAAGCAGAAGTCGGATCAGTAGCAAGCGCCAGTTGATAGGCGGCAAGCGGCGTAGCGGCCACGGCCACACCGCACGGATTGGCATGCTTGATGATTACACAGGCAGGTAGATCGAACGTCTTGACGCATTCCCACGCCGCGTCCGCATCGGCGATATTGTTATATGACAGTTCCTTGCCCTGTACCTGGTGATAGCTGGCAAGACTGCCGGGAGCGGGTGCGAGGTCGCGATAGAATGCGGCCTGCTGATGCGGGTTCTCGCCGTAACGCAAGTCCTGGGCAACACTGAAATTGAGATTGAGTTGCTCGGGGAAAGTGCGCTGACCGTCAGGTTCAATGGCAGTAAGATAGTTGCTGATGGCGCTATCGTAAGCGGCGGTATGCGAGAATGCTTTTTGTGCAAGCCGGAAACGGAACTCCTGCCGTACCTCGCCACCGGTTGACTGCATTTCCGCCAGCAGCGCAGCGTAATCTGCCGGATCCGTCACTACCGCCACATGCTGGTGATTCTTTGCCGCAGCGCGTACCATGGTCGGACCACCGATATCGATATTTTCGATGGCCTCTGCCAGTTTACAGCCAGGCTTGGCCACGGTCTGGCTGAAGGGATAGAGATTCACCACCACCAGTTCGATAGTTGGAATCTCCACCTGTTCCATCGCCGCCCTATGTTCCGGCATATCTCCGCGCGCCAGAATGCCCGCATGAATTTTCGGATGCAGGGTTTTGACGCGCCCGTCGAGCATTTCCGGAAAACCGGTGTAATCGCCAACTTCAGTGACCGCCACACCAGCATCCTGCAGCACCTTGGCGGTACCGCCAGTAGAAAGTATAGTCACGCCAAACTGGCGCAATCCAAGTGCGAACTCGACAATGCCGCTCTTGTCGGAAACGCTGATCAGAGCTTGTTTGATGGTCATCTATTGGGATACAACTGAAAGTTGACAGCGTGAAAGAGCCGTTACTCCACTACCTGACCGTGTACTTTTTTGCTATCTGATCCGGTACTGCTTCATTTTGCTGCGCAGGGTGTTACGGTTGATACCCAGCAATTCGGCAGCATAAGTCTGATTACCCTCGGCGTATTTCAACACCAACTCAATCAGCGGTTTCTCCACACTGCGTATCACCATATCATGCAGGGGATGCGGCCTCTCGCCATCCAGATCTTTAAGATAGCTTTCCACAGCCTTGCGTACACAACAGGCAATTTCGTTCTCTTTGATCATGCAGCCAGTTCCTCACGCTCAATATAAGTCAATCGCCGCCCATAGCTGGCAAGCTCACCGAAAAATTCGTTGACCGCCGCCATCTGCTGCTCGGTAGTTTGTAGTTGGTTCATGGCATGACGAAACGCGGCCGAGCCAACTAATCCCTTGGTGTACCAAGAGATGTGCTTACGCGCGATGCGTACGCCGGCGTATTCGCCATAAAAATCGTAAAGATCATACAAATGTTTGATGAGTACATGATGAATTTCGCTTACTTCCGGCAGCGGCAGATGCTTGCCGGTGGCAAGATAATGGCTGATCTCGCGAAATATCCATGGCCGCCCCTGTGCAGCGCGGCCGATCATGACAGCATCCGCTTTAGTGTATGCGAGTACTTGCTTGACCTTCTCCGGCGTGGTGATATCACCGTTGGCGATAACCGGGATTCTCACCGTGGCTTTCACTGCTGCGATGGTGTCGTATTCAGCATTGCCGGTATAAGCGCAAGCGCGGGTACGGCCATGAATGGCAAGTGCCTGGATGCCCGCATTTTCGGCGATACGTGCCACGATCAGCGCATTTCTATGTTGCGTATCCCAGCCAGTGCGGATCTTCAGGGTGACGGGAACTTCCACCGCGCTGACCACCGCATCAAGTATTCTTCCCACCAACGATTCATTCTGCAACAAGGCGGAGCCGGCCATCACGTTACAGATTTTTTTGGCCGGACAACCCATATTGATATCTATGATCTGCGCACCCTGCGCTACGTTGTAGCGCGCTGCTTCCGCCATCATTGCGGGATCGGCGCCCGCAATCTGCACCGAGATCGGATCAACTTCGCCTGCATGATCGGCGCGGCGGCGGGTCTTTTCCGAGCCCCACAGCAGTGAATTGCTCGACACCATTTCCGACACCGCCATGCCCGCGCCCATGCTCTTGCACAACTGCCGGAAAGGACGATCAGTCACTCCCGCCATGGGCGCGACAATCAGGTTGTTTTTGAGAATATGGGGGCCGATTCGCATGACTCTGGTTCGTCAAATAATAAGATAAGCGCAACAAAGTGAAGCGGAAGGGGTGCAATTCTAAACCACACGATGAAGATGTGGGAAGGAATTAATGCAGAAACGATTCTGTTTATTTAAACAAGATCCCATGCCTCATAAAGCGAGTCCTGCGGGTTCATGCCCAGACTGCATGCGGAAGCTTGCTGCATATTTTGTTATGGGTTGAATACAGTCTTTGTTAGGTTATGAGACTATAGGAATTTTCTGACAGACTTTTTACATTTTTCCTTAGAGAACTGCTCTTTCCGACAGACGTTAGAAGTAGCCATGCTCATTCGGATAAAACTTATTGCTTCGTAAATAATGCCTTATCAATTCTTACCTCGACCTGATGAACCCGGCAACAATTTATATCCTTCGTGATCATCCCGGTTTTGCCAACAATATGCTCCATGAACTTGTACAAAGACTCTTTAACCCCTTGCACCGAACATCATGCGGCGCGCGACGAAACGCTTGACTGGCGGCAGGCAATCGAGTGCGCTTAATCCCAGACTGCGCATGCTGCGCAACAAGGGATCGTCGTTGGAAAAAAGTTTCACCAGAGAGTTGGTGAACACCCGTCCTGCGCCGCTGTCCATCTGGCGCCTGTGGCGATATCTTGCCAGCATTGCGGGGGTACCGGTCTCGGCCGCTGACGCAATGATTTCATCGGCCAGTTCCCAGGCATCGCGCAATCCCAGATTGAATCCCTGCCCCGCAACCGGGTGCAAAGTCTGCGCCGCGTTGCCTACCAACGCAACGCGTTGTGCCGTCACCGGATCAGCATATTTGAGTGCAAGTGGAAAACCCGAACGTTTGCTGGCATCAACGAAGTTGCCGAGACGGTCACCGAAATGATCATGCAAACGGGTGAGAAAAGCCGCATTGTCCAGACCAAGTATCTCCTGCGCCGCTGTTGGGGAAACAGTCCATACCAGCGCAAAATACTCGCCCAACGGCAACAGTGCCACCGGACCATCGGGCGTGAAACG
This sequence comes from Nitrosospira sp., assembly GCA_043752345.1. Taxonomy (GTDB): domain Bacteria; phylum Pseudomonadota; class Gammaproteobacteria; order Burkholderiales; family Nitrosomonadaceae; genus VFJL01. The sequence goes on along the minus strand of JAYUYT010000061.1, from coordinate 9,348 downwards.
TTCATAAGCCACGCCGCATTGAGGCAACGCAGTCTTGATGCGTGCAACCACCGCCCATTGATGATATTCACGTACGTGCTGGGTTATCCCCTCGACTTGCCCGCTGAGGCGGCCACCGTCAGCCAGCACCAGCAGCTTTGCGGCTGCCAGTTTTGCCACGCCATCATGCTGAAATTCAACTTTTCCCAGTTCGGCACTCGTTTCCAGCCGTGTTACCTGGGCTCCGTCCAGATAATCGATACCACAACTCTGCAATGCTTCATGCGTCGCCCGGAACACATCATGGTGATTCACTACATAACCCAACGCCGGTACCCCGACATCGCTGGCGGTCAATACGGTACGGCCGAAACCACCGCGATTGGAAACATGTATGGTGGTGATGGGAGTAACTGACGGCAGTGCCTGCCATACGCCCAGACGCTGCAAGATCAGGCGGCTGCCATGCGACAAGGCCAAGGGACGCATATCTTCTGTTTTCTCCGGTACCCCGCGCGCCTCCAGCAGCAGCGCTGCCACACCACTGCCGCGCAATGCCAGTGCCAGTGCCATGCCGACCGGGCCGCCACCGATGATGATGAGATCGTAATGGTCGCGCGTCATCAATTTATTTTCTTTCCGTCTTATTGGTCTTCATCTCTATGATTTCCGCATCCTCGATCACCTGATACTCGCCCTCTTCTACCGGCATGGATTGGTGCAATTTCCGCCGCAACCACCAGAGCCGCAACCAGAATCCGGCAGCGGCAACCGCAAACAGTCCAAGAAAAATGGCAAAAAAGAACATCCCCAGAGCGGCCAGGATGACGATTCCGGGAACCAGTACCAGATAAAGCAGCCAGCGATTGACGGGGGAAACACGCACGATTCGCTCTTCCGCAGCGCCCGTTTCCGCATCCCGTGATATATGCCTGATGATTATTTTGCGATTGTCGTCCATGACATCATTGCCGCATCAGTTCTTCGATCTCAGTCACTGTCTTGGGCGCGGCTGCTGTCAATATCTCGCATCCGCTCTCCGTTACCGCCACATCGTCCTCGATCCGTACACCGATATTCCAGAAATGCTCCGGTACGTTATCCGCCGGACACAGGTAGCAACCCGGTTCCACCGTCAGCGTCATGCCCGGCTGCAATGCGCGCCAGTCACCGTTGAGTTTGTATTCGCCTGCATCGTGCACATCCAGCCCCAACCAGTGGCCGGTACGGTGCATGTAAAACCGCTTGTAGTCTTCCGACTGGATGACTGCATCCACGCTGCCCTGGCACAATTCCAGATCAATGAAACCCTGGGCCAGCACCCGCAACGCCGCCTCGTGCGGCGCATTCCAGGGACTGCCTGGCCGTACTGCGGTGATTGCTGCCGCTTGCGCCGCCAGCACCAGTTGGTAAACATCCTGTTGCGCCGGGCTGAATTTTCCGTTCACCGGAAACGTACGCGTGATGTCGGCGGCGTAACCGTCCAGTTCGCAGCCGGCATCGATCAACAGCAGGTCGCCTGATTTCAGCTCCGCGTTGTTGTCAATATAGTGCAGCACACAAGCATTGGCACCGCCCGCAACGATGGGTGTATAGGCGGGCGCTTGCGCACCATGACGGCGGAATTCATGCAGCAGCTCCGCCTCCACTTCATATTCATGCAATCCGGCCCGGGTTGCGCGCATTGCCCGGCGGTGGGCCCCGCTCGAAATTTCCGCCGCGCGGCGCATGACTTGCAGCTCTTCCGCGCTTTTGAACAAACGCATCTCATCCAGCAGCAGGCGGCTGTCATGAATTGCGGCCGGTGCAACGACACCGCTACGCGCCTGTTCTCGCACTTGGTTGATCCAGCCGGTCACGCGCGCATCCCAAGCTGCATCCTGCCCCAATGCACAATATACCGCAGGCTGGTCTGCGAGTAACTTGGGCAGCATCGCGTCCAGCTGGGAAATGGAATAGGCCTCGTCAAAATCGAATGCCGCACGCGCAGCCTCGGGGCCATGGCGGAATCCGTCCCAGATTTCGCGCTCCATATCCTTGTCGCGGCAAAACAGAATCTGCTTGGGTTCACTCCCAGCGGTTCCCGCTACCAGTACCAGCAGCGCCTCCGGTTCGCCGAAACCCGTCAGATAATAGAAATAGCTGTCGAAACGATAGGGATAATGTGCGTCCCGGCTCCGCACCCGCTCCGGTGAAGTGGGAACAATCGCCACCCCTTGCTGCATCTGCGCTGCCAGACGCCGGCGGCGTTCACTGAAGGATTTGATCGGGATCATGGAGAGGGATTTTCACAGGATTTGCCGGATAAAGCAAAACAAGCCGTATCATTTCTCAGCCACTCTTGAGCCGGTCATCGAGCAGTCGCAGACGTTCTGGCGTGCCCACATCTATCCATAACCCAGGATAATATTCTCCGCTGATTTTTCCCAGCGCAATCGCCTGGTACAGCAACGGCGTAAGTTTCGTCGCCGTACCGGGCAGCACCTCCCGGAAAAGCTGCGGCTGGTAAACGCCGATTCCGCTGAAAGTGAACATGTCTTTTCCTGTTAATGCCACATTGCCGCAATCGAGAGCAAAGTCGCCAGCCGCATGATGTGCAGGGTTGTCCACCAGCACCAGGTGGGCGAGAGTTTCATCCGGATTCGCCTGCATGTGCCGCAGAACCGGCAGCAGTTTGGCAAAATCAAACTCGCAATAAATGTCGGCGTTAACTACCAGGAACGGCAACTCATCTAACCCACTTGCTGGCCCGTTTTGCAGCAACGGCAATGCCTGGGCTATGCCTCCAGCAGTTTCCAGTGCCGTCGGCTCATGCGAATAACGTATGCTGACACCGTAGCGCTCACCACCGCTCAATGCAGTCTCTATCATCTGTCCCAGATGGGAGTGGTTGATGACAACTTCGACAAATCCCGCGCGCGCAAGATTTTCCAGATGATGTTCGATCAACGCCTTTCCGCCTGCCTGCAGCAGCGGCTTGGGCAAGGTGTCGGTCAGCGGGCGCATGCGCTCGCCGCGGCCGGCGGCCAATATCATTGCCTTGAACGATGTATCTTTAGAAAGAGTAGCCAATTGTTGCATCCGGTTTATTTTCTGCCAGCGCATCCAGCAGCAACAGCAGCGGACCAAGTTCGCGGTAGCGCTCGCAAGCCTTGTGTAAATAATCCATCACCAGCGGCATGTCTCTGAGGTAACCCTCCTTGCCGTCGCGGTGACATAACCGTGCGAAGATGCCCAGCACTTTGATGTGGCGCTGCACGCCCATCCACTCGAAATCGCGGTAGAAGTCGGCAAAATCGGCAGCCACTGGCAGTTCCGCTTTCCTGGCTTTCTCCCAATAACGTATCAGCCAATCCAACACACGCTCTTCATCCCAGTGGATATAGGCGTCCCTGAACAGCGACACCAGATCGTAGGTAACCGGACCATAAACCGCATCCTGAAAATCCAGGATGCCGGGATTGGGCAGCGTGACCATCAAGTTGCGTGAGTGATAGTCGCGGTGCACGAACACGCACGGCTGGGCCAGATTGTTTTGCAGGATCAAGTCAAAAACTGCCGCCAGCTCCGCTTGCTGCTCTGCGCTCAGCACTGCCTGCAAATGTTTGGCAACATACCAGTCCGGAAACAGATTCAATTCTCTCAGCAACAGCGTTGCGTCATAATCCTGCAGCACACCGGGACGGCTTGCCAGCTGGATCTTGATGAGTGCATCCACTGCATCACCATACAGTTGATTGGCGCTGCCTGGGTCATCAGTCAATGCCTGCAAATAAGTGGTGCTGCCAAGATCGGACAGCAACAGGAATCCCTGCGTCAAGTCCTGCGCCAGCACTTCGGGCACATGCACACCTGCCATAGCAAAAGTTTTGGCTATACTTAGAAAAAGGGTGCAATCCTCCTGCTGCGGTGGCGCATCCATTATGACCAGTGTTCCATCGCTGAAAGTTGCACGAAAATAACGGCGGAAGCTCGCATCAGCGGAAGCTGGTGACAAGGTAAAAGATTTTCCGGGAAACTGCATTTTGACCCAGTTTTCCAGAAACTGCAGGCGTTGCAAATGTTCCATGACTAGTCCACGATTGCCTAATTGCCAGAAGTATGAGATTTTATCACGCAAGCATTGCTCCTTACCCAGCCGGGTAACGGAGCAGAAATTACGGAGGGAATCATGCTAAACCAAAAAGTTTTGGACGAAATCGGCACCAAGGTCAATGAATTACTGGCGCAGAGCCCGGTAAAGGATGTGGAGAAGAACCTACGAGTGTTGCTGGCCGGGGTTTTCGCGCGGCTGGATCTGGTGGCGCGCGAGGAATTCGACGTGCAACAGGAAGTATTGAAACGCACACGCGAAAAACTGACTGCACTGGAAACACGGGTGGCGGAACTGGAAGCTGCCAGAAAACCAAAGAAAACGAATGCTCATCCGGCTGCGGATTGACAGCGCTGTGCGCAGGTAACTACAGAACCGTCATCCCGTTTCCGGAACCGAGCTCAACCCATGTCGCTCGCCGTTCTCTACAGCCGCGCCATCGCCGGCATGGAATCCCCGCTGGTCACGGTGGAAGTGCACATCGCCAACGGCCTGCCTAGCTTCACCATCGTCGGACTGCCGGAAACGGAAGTAAAGGAAAGTAAGGATCGGGTGCGCGCGGCACTGCAGAACGCGCAATTCGAATTTCCTGCGCGGCGCATCACCGTCAATCTCGCACCTGCCGACCTGCCCAAGGAAAGCGGACGTTTTGACCTGCCGATCGCATTGGGCATCCTCGCCGCAACCGGACAAATCCCTGCGGACAGACTTGCTCACTACGAGTGGGCGGGCGAACTGGCGCTGACCGGAGAATTGCGCCCGATCCGCGGCGCACTCGCGATGACTTACGGTGCAGCGTGCTCGGGCCGCAGCTTTGTGCTGCCGCAACAAAACGCCGCCGAAGCTGCCTTGGTGAAAGAGGCAGAAGTTTACCCGGCGACCTCGCTGCTGCAGATTTGCGCACACCTTGCCGGACGCGAGCCGTTGCAGCTTTATTCCGCTCGGCTGGAAATAAATGCAGTGGCCGCTACAGCCGATTACCCCGGCATGGAAGAAGTGAAAGGCCAGGCACATGCCAAGCGCGCGCTGGAAATCGCCGCAGCGGGTGGCCACAGCGTGCTGATGCTGGGACCACCGGGTACCGGCAAATCCATGCTGGCGGCACGCTTTCCCGGTATTCTGCCATCCATGACTGAAGATGAAGCACTGGAATCCGCCGCGATGCAATCGCTGAGCAGCGGCGGCTTCAATGTCGCCAACTGGAAGCACCGCCCTTACCGTGCGCCGCACCACACCGCTTCCGGTGTAGCCTTGGTCGGTGGCGGCAGCAATCCGCGTCCCGGTGAAATTTCACTGGCAATGAATGGGGTACTGTTTCTCGACGAATTGCCGGAATTCGATCGCAAAGTGCTGGAAGTGCTGCGCGAACCACTGGAGTCGGGTCACATCACGATCTCGCGCGCAGCACGCCAGGCTGATTTCCCCGCCCGCTTCCAGTTGATCGCGGCAATGAACCCTTGCCCGTGTGGCTATCTCGGCCATTACAGCGGAAAATGCCACTGCACTCCCGACCAGGTGGCGCGTTATCGCGGAAAAATTTCCGGTCCGTTGCTGGATCGCATCGATATCCAGATCGAAGTGCCCGCCGTGCCGCAGGAAGATTTGATGCGCCAGCAACCGGGTGAGACTAGCAGCGCCGTGCAACAACGGGTGGAGGCGGCCCATCAGCGGCAACTGCAGCGGCAAGGCAACACCAACGCCCATCTGTCGGTGAAAGGCATAGACAAATACTGCGCGCCCGATGCTCAAGGAGAGAACCTACTCAAGCAAGCCATCAGCCGCCTGAATTTTTCCGCGCGGGCTTATCATCGCGTATTGAAAGTGGCGCGTACCATCGCCGATCTGGCGGGCAACGCAGGTATAATCAGCGCCCATATCGCCGAAGCGGTGCAATACCGGCGGCTGGACAGGAACTGATGTCTGCGCCACTTCATTCTTGCAACCCGCGACTCGTTATGTTGTCTTGATCTCGTGCAATGGGTACAGTACACACTACACCGCCAAAAAGGAAAGCCATGCCATCAAAATATTTAGCCCATGCCGCAGGTTTGGTGTTCGCCCTGGCTTCATCATTCGCCGCAGCCATCGCTCCTGAACAGATTCTGCTGCAGGTTGCACCTTCCATCGTGGTGGTGGATATTTCCGACATCTATGGCAAATCCATCGAACAACGTAGCGGTGTCGTAATTGACGTGGGGCAGGTGGTTACCAGTTGCCAAGCGATACAGAAAGACCGGAATCTGCAAGTGTGGCAAGCCGGCAGTGCTTTCAAAGCCAAATTGCGCCACTCGGATACTAGTCGCGATCTATGCCAGTTGAATGTCCCGCGGTTGCGGGCTCCGCCAACCATTCTGGGTACGACCCAGAGACTCAGAGTGGGCCAGCCTGTTTATGCTGTCGGCACATCGATGGATCAGGAACTGAGCTTGAGTGAAGGGTTTGTCTCCAGCTTGCGTCCGCTTGAAGGTGCCCAATACATCCACGTCTCCGCTGTGATTTCGCCAAACTCCCAGGGTGGCGGGTTGTTCGATGACCAAGGGCGACTGATAGGCATCGCCACGTCTCAGACCATTGAAGGGCGGGATGCCAACTTTGCGTTGCCGGTAGACTGGATCCGTGAGCTACCGATAGCGGCAAAAGCCACGCGGGCGGTACCAAAAAAAGAAAGCGGTCTGGATAGACTTAACCGCTCCGTCGCACTGGAGAAGAAAGGAAGCTGGCAGGGGTTGTTGCAACTTTCGCAGCAATGGACCAAGAGCGAGCCGGGAAACACGATTGCATGGTTCAGCCTGGGCGTTGCTCAAGCCGGCCTCAAGCAGTACGACCGCGCGATTCGGGCCTACCGGGAATCGATCCGCATTCGGCCGGAATATGCTGACGCCTGGTATAACCTGGGCGTTGCCTATTTCAATCTCAAACAACACACGCAAGGGATGCATGCCTATCAGGAAGCTCTGCGCCTCCAGCCGGAGGGCGCAGAAGCCTGGCGTGGCCTGGGTACGGCCTACAGTGGCCTCAAACAACATGATCAGGCTGTCCATGCCTATCGGGAGCCGGCGCGTATTCAACCTGAATCTGCCGATGCCTGGTACAACCTGGGCAATGCTTATTACGATCTCCAGCAATATGATCAGGCACTTCAAGCCTATCGGGAGTCGCTACGCATCCGGCCAGAGAATGTCAATGCCTGGTACAACCTGGGCGTTACCTATGACGAACTAAAACAACAGGATGAAGCAATTCGAGCCTATCAGGAAGCGCTACGCATCCAGCCAGGGTACGCCATGGCTTGGTATGACCTGGGCAGGATCTATTATTTCCAGGGTGAACGCGAAAAGGTACGGGATATTTATCAGACTTTGCGCAGGCTTGACCCGGCACGGGCGGAAAAATATTTCAACGCTTTGATCATGCCTTGAACAGTGCAACCAGGCAGGACAAGTGCTAGGGCTTTATCGAGCCCGCACGAACTGCGGTCCCTCAAGTAAAGGTCAATTCGTAGTCTTTCAGTTGAAAAATACCACCTTCTCTGTCCGCAATTATGGTCTGACGTTTCAAGCCGAAGCGTATTTCGACCCCTTCAAGAAACTTCTTCTCCGCCACTATCTGTGCTGCATGGCTGACGGCAATTTCCCGCTCCAATTCCGCCTCATCCAGCCTGAGCGCCGCCATTTCAGCATTAATGCTGTCGCGTGTCATTTCCGCCGCCTTGACAGTTTCTGCCGGCAAGCGGCCTGGATTAGCCTGAGCCAATTCGAGCAGTTTGACCACGTTTAACAGCTTACCCGCAGCGGCACCAAGAGCGTCGGTTATCGCGGTCAAACGGTTGTGCAGCGCTTGGTCCGCTCCGACGATCACAAGCGTCTTCGAACGCGTAGGCGAGCCGATGATCTGGGCCTTGACCAGCATCAAGGCGCGGGCAGTCCCGCCAATGAGATTGCCCTTGCGACTACCATCGCCGATGACGATTTGATGTCCGGCGGTTAATTCACTCTGCATTGCAAAATCACGGATGAAGATGCCATTCCCCGCCGAGATATGCGCGTTCTGCGTAAAATTTGCGCTGCATGATCCCGTGCAGGTGATCATGGAATGATGGGACTTCTCGCCCGGCCGCTCCGTCAGGCCGATAATGCCGCCTTTCACGTCAATATCGCCCCCCGCAGCCAATATGACGCCTTCAACCGAGCCATTGATATGAATATCACCGGAAGCCTTGACTGTCATGCCGCTATGGATTTCCCCGGTCACATTTACTGTTCCCAGGAAATCGATGTTACCAGTATGGAGATCGACATCTCCAACGGTATAGACCGGTTCCACCGCCACCCCGTCTTTCAGTAGAACCGGGCAACCGTCGGTTGCGGCAATCAGTAAATTCTCATCGGCGGGATCAAATTCAGCGCCATCGAGTTTCGCGCCAAACACAACATCTTTCCCCGATTTGGCGGGAATCTCCTTGTCGGACAAGGTCAGGCCAGGTTCGCCGCTGGTCGCCGGAATGCGCCGCATCAGCGGATCCCCTTTATGCACGACCAGGATCTCACCGAGTTCACGGAAATCAGCCAATCCATGCTCGTCGAGGTGCGGGCTGCGCTCTTTCGCGCTCGGAATGAGATTCTCAAATTTGCCGTCCACCCCGTTTACAGCTGCTCTGCCACTAGCAATCAGCACGCTGTCGCCGCCCTCCTTGAGCGCTTTTTCAATGGCTCCCAGGTCAAGCTCTACGGTGATTTCCTTATGCTTGGCTTCTTCGAGAATGCGTTCCAATGTGACCGGGGTACCGCCGCGGGGGAGGATGCAGGTGAGATAGGCGTTGAGCTTGCCAGTATCGATGCAAATATCGAATTCGCCGTCGATGGCCTCGCCCACTGCGATTTCAAAAGCATTGCCGTCAGCGTATTTCGTCGTTGCATCCTGCAACGCCATTTCATTGAGCTTATGCCACCCAAACCCAGCTGCTGCAACGGCTCCTTTGAAATCGCTAAGCGTGATGCTGTCCACATCGCCTGCCGGGGCGAAAACAGCCAGCACTTTTCTTTCTTCAGCATCCAGGCAGAAAGATAGGTACTTCAAGTGAGCGTGTTCTGGCATGGCAGCTCCCGATATGTAATCCGCATTCTACATGAAATGACAAAAATCGCTATAACCGCACCCGGGGAGATATACTCGCAGAATGAACCTAAAAAACGCAGTTGGGATTTATGGGAAAAACAGCTGCAACCCAATACTGGCATATGTTTTCGACAAGAAATTCCAACTGCTCCGAACTTGCC
>JAYUYT010000060.1:0-5714 GCA_043752345.1 Nitrosospira sp. | reverse complement strand
CCATGAACAGGAACAGCGGGATCGCGATCAGCACGTCGTTCGACATTACGCCGTAGGTGCGCTGCACGAACAAGTCGAGCGTTTGTGCGACGGCGAGTTTTGGATTAACGCTGTAGTAGGCGTACCAGGCGAAGAGCACGCCCATGCCCATCAGCGTGAATGCTGTCGGAAACCCGAGCATGATCGCCACCACAATCAGCGCCAGCATGAGCAGCCCGATGTGGCCGTTGGTCATGGCGGTCCAGGGCATAAACACCAGAATGGCGGTCAGAATAATCGCCATCAATGAGAAGCCGAACCACAGTTCCTTGCGCAGCTTCACTTGTGTGTCTCCTGGCTCACGACGTACTGATCGAGGTTCTGGATGTCCTCGTCCTTGACGTGCAACTCCTGTTTCAGTTTTTCCACGTCCACTTCCTCGACGTCCATCTCGCGCGAAGGCCATGCGCCTTGCTTGAGGCAGATCACGCAACGGATGATCTCGACGACGCCCTGCGCCAGCAGAATCGCCCCGGCCAGCGGGATCACCGTTTTGAACGGATAGACCGGCGGCCCATCCTGGGTGACGGATGAGTGCTCGTTGATGCGCCACGACTCGGCGGCGTAGTCATAGCCCGCATAAGTCAGGGCGATCACGCCGGGGATGAAGAACACGATGTAAAGCACGAGGTCTATCGTCGCCTGCGTCCGCGGCATGAAAAAGCCGTAGAGCACATCGCCACGCACATGGCCATTCTTCGATAGCGTGTAGGCACCGGCCATCATGAACAGCGTGCCGTAAAAATAGGTCATTACGTCATAAGCCCATGCGTGCGGCGCGTCGAGCGCGTAGCGGGAAAACACCTCCCACGTGACTTGAAGCGTGAGCAGCACGATGCAAAAGGAGAATGCCTGGCCGACCCAAGTACTAATCTTGTCAACGAACAGCAGAATTTTCTGCATACAGGAATCTCCGGCGATACAACAAGCGAGTGGAGCCTACTGTGCCGCGGTGGTTGTGTTACCGGCGCCCCTCAACAAAACACCATCCGCAAGTGCCGGATGGTGTTCTGCTAAAGCAGGTCGGCGTCAGGCCTTTTTCGCCGCCGGAGCCTGGGCGCCGAAGAAATGGTTCATCGCCATGCGGCGTCCTACGTAGGTATCCTGATCCCATTTCACCGCGCGCTCGGCGAACACCCTTTGCGAAGCGACGATTTCTTTGAACAGGGGGTTTTCCGCCGATTTCTTTTCCACTATCTCGCTCCACAGCTTAAGCTGCGCTTGCAACACCGAATCCGGCGTCTTGTAGAATTTGACGTTGTGCTTGGTCTGCAACTCGATGTAGTCCTGCGAGTAGCGGCTGATGGCTTTCCACGACATATCGGCGGACGCCGCTTCCACGGCACCCGCGATGATCGCCCTTATTTTGACCGGCAGTGCATCATATTTCGGCTTGTTAAACATAATCTCGAACGTCTCTGCGCTCTGGTGGTAGCTCTGCAGCATGCACACCTTGGACACATCAGGAAATCCGAGGAGGCGATCCGAGGTAGCATTGTTGAACTCGGCTGCATCAAGCAGACCGCGGTCCATCGCCGGCACGATTTCGCCGCCGGGCAGCGCGTTGACAGCGGCGCCCATCGCGGTGAACAAATCAATGGCAAGTCCATTGGTGCGGAACTTGAGGCCCTTGAAATCCTCCACTTTGGTCACCGGCTTCTTGAACCAGCCCAGCGGCTGCGTCGCCATCGGCCCGTAGAGGAACGACTGCACCGTGGTCATGCCGATGGACGCGTAGAGCTTGGCCAGCAACTCCTGGCCGCCGCCATACTTGTGCCAGGAAAGCAGCATGTTGGCGTCCATGCCGAAGGCCGGGCCGGAATTCCACAGCGCCAGCGCATTCTGCTTGCCGTAGTGATAGCCCAACACGCCGTGTCCACCATCCAGTGTGCCCTTGGATACCGCTTCGAGCAAACCGAAGGCCGGCACTACCGATCCCGCCGGCAGTACCTCGATTTTGAGTTCGCCGCCGGTCATGTCGTTCACCTTCTTGGCGAAATCGAGCGCATATTCATGGAAGATGTCTTTCGCCGGCCACGTGCTCTGCCAGCGCATAGCAGTAACGGCGCCGCTGACTACGGCAGGGGCCGCAGGCGCAGCTTTCTTATCTTGCGCTTTCGCCATCATCGGTAGTGCGGCAGCGGCCGCACCGGTTGCGGCGGCAAGAAACTTGCGGCGTGAGCCGGTTGCGCGCGCAGGCATAACCATCTTCGGTACTTTTTTCAGCATGACTCCTCCAAGGTGGAACAGTTAAGAAAAAACAGCAAAATCCGGCAATGAAATCGTCGAGTCCGTTTACCCAGACTACGTCCGCCATAACTTATTGTTTTATCAATATTTTTTTCTTATTGCATCCAAGCAACCGGTGTGCAGCAACGTGATGTTATACCCGCCACCATACGGCGCAGCCTTGTCCAACGTGGTATGAGCCTGAGCGGCTGGCGTATTTCCAACGAGGAATGAGCCTGACGGGGTAGTTTAGGCGGGTGTGGAGTTTGGGTTGATCATTCAAGGATGATCATCAACATGAACGAATCCAAGCTGCGCACGATTGAGCAAATCGAGCGTTTTCTCGCTGGCAATAGTGAAGTCGAGTTTTCGGGGTATGAGAATGATGCCCAGCGGTATGCACATCTGAGCCGAGTGCTCAAGCGGTTCGACTACCCCAAGCGAAATAAACGTGAACGAGGCGTGTTGCTGGCATACCTGCGGCGCACCAGCGACTACAGCCGCGCGCAGCTTACCCGGCTGGTAGCCCGCTGGCACGCCAACCGTAAGGCCGCCGTGCCGCTTCTGAAGCGCTACAGCGCCCCAGCCGCCCCCTTTAAACGCAAGTATCTGGCTGCGGATATCTCACTGCTCGTCGAGATGGATAAAGCCAACGACAACGTCTGCGGGCCGGCCACGGCACACCTGCTCAAACGCGCCTATCAAACCTACGGCGACCCGCGCTACCAGCGTCTGGCCGACCTGTCGGTCTCGCACCTGTATAACCTGCGCAAGCGTGCTGGCTATCAGACGCAGCGGCGGCACTTCACCAAGACCCATCCGGTGTGCAATCCGATAGGCGTGCGCAAAGCGCCGCGCCCGCAGGGCAAGGCCGGGTTTATCCGCGTCGACAGTGTTCACCAGGGCGATCTGGACGGAATCAAAGGGGTATACCACATCACCTGTGTGGACCAGGTCAGCCAGTGGCAGGTGGAGTCTTGTGTGCAAGGTATCAGCGAGGCATTTTTGCTGCCGGTGCTGGCCTTGGTCATGGTGCAATTTCCGTTTGAGATAACGGGCTTTCACTCCGACAATGGCTCTGAATACATCAACGCCAAGGTGGCCAAATTGCTGGATAAGCTGCACATCGAGCAAACCAAATCACGGGCGCGCCATAGCAATGACAATGCCTTGGCAGAGAGCAAAAACGCCAGCGTGGTGCGTAAGCACATGGGCTATAGCCACATCCCGCAAAAGTATGCCGAACCCATCAACCATTTCTACCAACAGCACTTCAATCCCTGGCTCAACTTACACCGCCCCAGTATGTTCGCCACGGAGATCGTCAGCCCCAAAGGCAAAATCGTAAAGCGCTATAACCACACGGACGTGAAAACGCCGTTAGAGTGCCTGGTGCTGCTGGACAAACAAAGTCTGGTGAACTTCAAAACGAGCGCCACTTTGACCGCGCTACTGATTCAATCCCTACAAATGACAGACCTCGCGGCGGCACAGCAGATGCAACATGCCAAAGACGCGCTATTCAAAGGATTTGCAAACCCAAAAACGGCGGATGCAAGTGCAAACAGCTCTACCCGACAGGAATTTCCCCACGCACCGCTGCGGGGCGCTTAGAATCCGCTTTTAAAACCCAATCGATCTGAACCTACAACCGCTTAAATTACCTTTCGTTCAGGCTCATACCTGGATTGGAAAATACTGACCTGAACATCCCGCTAGAATTTTCAAGCGGTTTTTGAGCGATCCTCGTAATTTCTGCCACTTTTCACCAACGCCCATATGACGCGAATCAGGTGCCGGCCTAACGACCGAACCGCCTGGTTGTGTTTCTTGCCTTCGGCGCGCTTCTTGTCGTAGTAAGCCTGCGAGGCGTTGACGTACGGGTAATGGCGCGCAGTCGCCACCATCATCGCCGCCTTGGCCCGAGTGTTTACCTGCTTTGGCGTTCGCGTAGAGGTGTTCTTGCCCGAACTATTGTCGAGCGCAGCCATGCCGGTGTAGACCGCCAGCCCCGCCTCCGACTCAAAGCGCTCTATCGCGCCGATCTCGCCGGCCAATTCCGCCGCCGAGGTGTCGCCAAAGCCCGGAATCGACTGAATCGTACACGCCAGCACGGACTCCGATGCCGTGGCCTTGATGCCGCGATCCAGTGCATCAATATCGGCGTTGAGCGCCTGCACGCGGCGGGCGTCTTGCAGAATCATGTCGCCCACGATTTCCACCTCGGGCGCGAAGCCCGCGTTGTGCTGCCACTGTTGAATCACGCTCGCGTATTTCTGTCCAACACCGCGGATCGCGAGCAGGCTTTTACGTTGCAGTTTGGCGAGCTTGGGCAGTTCGTCGCGGCAGGTGAGGAAGTTCAGAAACCACACGTTGGCCACGTCACCGGTAATGGCCGCCAGCCCAGGTGACACCGCATGCAGATCGGCATGCAGGCGGTTGACGATACGAACGCGCTCGTTTACCAGTTGCTTGCGCCGCCGGGTCAGGCGTTTCAAGCGGTCGTTAACCGCCGGCGTCGGAGCCACTTCCTGCAAGGCGTGGCGCGCCACCGGCACGTGCGCGGAAAGCTGAAACAGTTCGAGGATGCGCCGCGCGTCGATGGCGTCGGTCTTGGCCGGGGCGGGGAATATTTCTTTGTAGCGCGCTAACTTGAGGTTGTTGACGTTGTAGAGCCGCCAGCCATGGCGCAGTATCTGCCCATCGAGCGGACGCGCCCAGCCGTTGTAGCCTTCCATGGCGACGCTCACCGGCAGGTGATGACGGCTTTCATGGATGGCGATGCGTTTAAAGAATTGACTGAAGCCCTGGGCATGATGCTCAACGTCGAATTCGTCGATGAGTTTGCCGTCGGGTAATCCAACAGCCACGCGGTGACGCGCGCTGCCTACGTCGATGCCGATGCGTATGGTTTGTGGGTTCATCTGTGACTCCTGACATGAATCGTGCGACGAAAAAATATCATCCGCACGCCGCGTCTACTTGCAGAGCCACAATTACTTGATCGGCACCATCCCGGCAGACGTAACGGATGATGTGGATGACGAGGGCGGCATTTCAGAGTCGAGTGACGTTTGTCGCCAAACCACGGACCCCATGAGCCACACCCCCGTCAGCAGAAAATGCTACGCCTCTCGCCGGCGGGTGTCATCCACAAATTCTATGGTAGACCCCTTCGTGCAGGCCGCTTGAGCAACTTCAGACATCAGTTTGAATCGCACCCCATTTGTAACCGGGGATTGGCAAAACAGCCGTTTGTCTCTACTATCAGCCCATAATCAATTAATTCTAATAACTTTTTTCATCAAGGGAATGGGATGGATCTGGATAGCGCACAGCAACTGGTCGAAGGCGGCAAGGTTCAAGAAGGAATGGAGCAGGTAGTCCAATATCTACGCCAGATGCGCATGGAATTGCCTGCCGAGGATTGGAAGGCCTTTGTTGCT
>JAYUYT010000059.1:0-5832 GCA_043752345.1 Nitrosospira sp. | reverse complement strand
GCCGAGAGATCGGGTCGATGAGATCGAAGCGCGCGTGAAGCTACATCTGCCTCAGGCGCAGATCGAAGGAACCGAGCCAGAAATACCGGCGTTTCCCTGATCCGGTTGGCGAACGCGGTGCCATTTTCGTCTCCAGCATAATCATACCGGTTGGTATGGCAGGATCATGCTTGGCTAGCGGGGCACTCCTAGCAAGAACCCAGCGGAAATGAGTCGGAAGCCGGATCAGATACTGCCGACGATCTCCACAACAGCAAGCGGCAGTTGCTTCCCATCCTTATCTTGCAGTAGCCGACGCTTTCGCTGCTCGTACATCTGTATGGCCGGTTAATTTCCGCAAATCATCTGGGGGAAGGGGATGGTAGGGCATGATCATAAAAGGCGGCGATTCCTGCAATATGCCGCGTTTGGCACGATGGCGGTAGCGTTGCCCGGTTTCGTGCTGGCCGAGGGTGGGCAGATCAACAGCGCGCCCAGCGCTGCATTCAAACCAGATGTGGAATTGGAGATCACCGCGCGGATAGCCGAGGTTCCGATTATGCCGGGAGCGCATACCAGCGTTTTCAAATATTACGGCAGGCTGCTGAAAGGCCCTAAAGCAACCTTAAAGATCATGCCGGGTTATCTGGGCCCGATTCTTAATTTCGTGCAAGGCCAGAAAGTCCGGATATTCTTTTACAACCAACTGCCAGAACCATCGGTCGTGCACTGGCACGGCATGCACGTACCGCAGAAAATGGACGGACACCCGGTGTATGCGATACAACAGGGCGAAAGATATGTTTATGAGTTTGAGGTAAAGAATCCTGCAGGCACCAATTGGTACCATTCCCATACCCATGAAATGACCGCTACGCAGGTTTATCGCGGCCTGGCGGGACTGATCACCATCACCGACGAGCAAGAACAAAAGCTGGGCCTGCCAAGCGGAGAGTACGATATTCCTATCACCATTCAGGACCGGCGCTTTACCGCCGGCAATCAATTGCAGTATATCTACGGGATGCGCGAGAGGATGATGGGTTTCCTCGGTGATACCATTCTGGTCAACGGCCTGGCAAACGGCACCATTCCGGTAAAAACCCGTGCTTACCGCTTGCGCGTGTTCAACGGATCGAATTCCAGGATTTATAAGCTGGGCTGGGAGGACGGCACGCCGTTGATCGCGATCGGTACCGACGGCGGATTGCTGGAAAAGCCTGAAACTTATCCCTACATCATGCTTGCACCAGCCGAGCGCGTCGAATTATGGGTTGATTTCAGCGGTCACAAACCCGGATCCGATCTGGTGCTGCGCAGTCTCGAACACCACGGCACGATGCCGCATATGGGCGGTGGCATGCAGCGTGGCAGGGGGGGGATGCGCCGCGGTATGGGCGGCGGTGGCATGGGTGGTATGGGCATGATGAGCGGCGGATTGCCTCAGGGTGAGGCTTTTCCGATAGTCAAGTTTCATATCGCCAAGAAGGTCGGCGACTCACCCAAACTACCAGAAACGCTGGTCAAAATGCGCAGCCTGACGGAACAGGATGTCTCCAATCCGGATCAGCCTGTGCCAATCGCTATCAGCATGCAGCATATGGCACTGCAGCTAAACGGCAGATCTTTTGAGATGCACGAAGTGATGGATAGCGAAAGGATCCCTGTCAACACGATCCAAAAAATCAGAATCTCCAACGATCATGGGTCGATGGGAGGTGGCATGGGCGGAATGCGAGGGGGAGGGAGGGGCGGCATGGGCATGATGATGTCAATGGCGCATCCGATCCATCTGCACGGTCAGCAGTTTAAAATTCTGTCGCGTACCCCGAAAGATCAGGATAGCGGCGATGGCTATGCCACTGTCAAGGACGGTTTCATCGGCAGCGGCTGGAAAGATACGGTGCTGGTGATGCCCGGTGAGGAAGTTGAAATCATCAAGCCGTTCGAGGATTACACCGGCTTGTTCCTGTATCACTGCCACAACCTGGAGCATGAAGATATGGGGATGATGCGCAATTTTTACGTAGGCTGAGTTCGATCGGTCTCTTACCAGGGAATTTCTTTACCGTCATACGCGTAGAATTTTCCGTTATCGGTTGGTGCAAGTTGCGCGATCACCCGGCGCATGCCCGCAACGCTCTGCTGCACTGTAATCAACGCATTCGGGCCGCCCATATCCGTCTGTACCCAGCCCGGATGCAGCATGGCAGTGATGATGCCGCGTGGTGCCAAATCGATGGAAAGGTTTTTTGTCACCATATTCAGTGCAGTCTTGCTGGAACGGTAGAGGTAATAGTCGCCACTCGCATTGTCGGCAATGCTGCCCATTTTGCTGGTGATATTGATGATCTTTTTTTGCTGGCTATGGCTAACCTGCTTGATAAATATTTCCGCCATTTTTAGTGGTGCCATGCTGTTTACGCGCAAGGTGTGCATCCATGCTGCATAATCGGTGACGCCGAAGCCGTTATTGTGAGCATCCAGGCAGACTCCGGCATTGTTCAACAGCAAGTCGATTTCCTGGCTGGCAAGCTCTGTGGCCAGCCTGTCAATTTGTTCAAAGTCGGCAACATCCAGCGCGTGCACGCTGAGCAAGCCGGGGTGGTCTGATGTCAACTGCTTTAGTGCTGCAGCTTTGTCCGGGGTGCGGCAGCAGGCGAACACACGCCAGCCTGCTGCGGTATATTGTCTGGCAAACTCCAAGCCGATGCCGCGGTTGGCGCCGGTAATGAGCAGATTGGGCATGTTGACGGTTCGGCGAATTAAAGTTCAGGGTGCAGTGATCAGGTCTGCTTTAGTGTAGCGCACCTTCCAGCTGAGGAATACCTGGGCACTTCAGAACGGGGTTGCAGATTCCATGGATATTGTCACTTGGCTGGCCCCAATTTATTGCTCAGCAGTTACATAAATGCACAATGGGAATTGATTTTTGGGGGCGATGCAGTACACTGCTCGCGTTAATATTTCCTAACTACAACATTTCCAGAGACTCTTATCGGGATAAACACATGACTCATTATATGGAACTCCTTATGACGAATCAGCCATGGAATCTGATCATTTACATGGCGATCCCCGTGATACTTGCCGAAACAATTGCCATTTCGGAGCTCTATCTTCTTTTCACTGGGAAAGATACCGGTACCGTAAAGACTCTCAGCAAGGTCTCGGGAATTATTGTCGGCTGGTATTTTCTTGGCATTTTCATAAATCTGCTCTTTACCGCCGTTATTCCCCTGACGACTTCCAATGGCTGGCGCGGCATTGCGGATGTGATTGCTGTCGGTTTTTATCTGCTCGGTCTTATTCCGCTTTTCGGCATTGCGCTCCTAGACATGAACCTCCTCTACTCTTCTGCTTCGCAACGGGAGCGGAATAAGCTGCATGCAATTTTCGTAGGAGTTTTTCTGGTCGTTGCACATATCGCGATGATATTCGGCATGGCTGACCCCAATATGTTCCTGGCTGAGGGGGATAGGGAACATATGCCAGGCATGAGCCATCCTTGACCCAATTGGTTTTATCCTGATCGTTACCGATTCAGGTGCCATGGTGCTACATCTGCCTCAGCGATGATTCTGTGTCCGGTAACGCGTGTACTGTCGAAATCCGCACGCTCCCAGGCGCTGACCAGATACGTTCCCGTTGCTACATGAATCTCGACCTGCCCATCGGCTACAGCGACGCTGCCGCCATCCGGTTGCATCCTAACGCTGAAACGAGTGCCGATATCCTTGATGCGCACTGCACCAATTTTCACTTCCAGTTTGTCGGCATCCTTGCTTGTGACATCAAAATAAGCATTGCCCTGTAGCAGTTCAATCCGGGGAGGCTGGCTGTTGGCGACCGTGACGGCGCTATCAGTATCCAGACTGATGCTGATATCCGGTGTCGCCTTGATGGTCAGGCGTTGCCCCGCAGTGGTTTCATGCAGCCGGGCCGTTACCGGTTTGGAGATGTACCAACTCATAAAACCCAGACCCAGAGCCGTGGTGGCAATGGAGCAGTGCAGCAGGATACGTCGCCAGCTGAAGGGGCGAACTGGAGGGGCTATTGGCGACCTTGGGGAAGACATCGGTGTGTAAAAGGGTGGAGCAAACAGCCGGTTAAGTCATCAGGTGGCAGCTACGGTTGCGATGGGTCGGTGACGAATCCGATGCGCACTAATCCGGCTTTCGCTGCAATGGACATCACCCGTGCCACATGCTCGTAATGAGCATGCCGGTCGGCACGAATATGCAACTCGGTATTTGGGTTCTGTTTTGTCGCCGCCGCAAAACGCGGCGCCAACTGATCCAGTGTGACCGGTTCGCCGTTCCAGTAGAGGCTGGCGTCATTGCGGATACCGAATTCGATATGCTCCGGTTGCGTGATGTTGGGATTACTTGATGCTTTGGGCAGATCGACCTTTACCGAGTGCGTGAGCAACGGCGCAGTGATGATGAAGATCACCAGCAGCACCAACATGACGTCTACCAACGGTACCACGTTGATCTCGGCCATCGGTGACTGACGGGTGCTGCCGCTCATACTGCCGAATGCCATTACTTTCTCCCTTCAGCGGGGGGCACCACGCGTAGTGGGCGTACTTCACCCGCCGAACTGTTGGTCTTGGCGCCGACAGCTATCAATGCAAAAAGGTCATGAGCAAAGGCATCCAGGCGTGCCAACCAGATGCGGTTGCGCCGCACAAAAGCGTTGTAAGCCAGCACCGCCGGAATCGCTACGGCCAGCCCTAGTGCCGTCATGATCAGCGCCTCACCCACCGGACCAGCTACCTTGTCCAGTGTGCCCTGACCAGACAGGCCGATCTGTACCAGCGCATGATAAATTCCCCATACTGTGCCAAACAAACCGATGTAGGGTGCAGCCGAACCAGCCGAGGCTATCAGCGTGAGGCCATTTTCGACACGCGTAGCTTCCTGGTCTATGCCGTTGCGCAGTACGCGCGTAAAGAATTCACTCGCCCCACCCGCGGCCGCGAGCTTCTGCAAGCCATGCTTTTCCGAATCGGCAGCGGCATCCAGCGCCAATTGTGCCAACTGCGCAAAAGCATTGTCGGCCGGTTGACCATTTAGCGTTGCATTCACTTCCTGCAAAGAATCGGCATTCCAGAAGCGTTTGAGAAAGGCTTCCGCGCGTTGACCCTCCAGCAGATTGGCAATACCCTTGGTGAGTATCAGAAACCAGCTTGCTACCGATAGCGCAAGCAACAGCACCAGTACGCTGATGCCGACACCATCGACTTGAGCGAGGAAATGTGAGAAGCCCAGTTCTTTTTCCATTGGATCAATCTCCGTGCAATACAAAGTTGAAGGGTTGCAGAGCAATAGCCCGAACCGGCTGACCATTGCGCCGGGGTGGATTGCAACGCCATGTTTTTACCGCAGTCAGTGCGGCTTCATCCAGACGCTTGAACCCGCTACTATTGATTATCTGCGCCGTGCTTATGTGACCGCTTTCATCCAGCTCCACCCGCAGCATCAGTTTCCCCTCTTCACCCAGCCGGCGTGACAGTGGCGGGTAGGCGGGTGCGCTCAATTCGGGACAGACGACCGATAGCTCCGCAGACAGGGTGACCGGACCCTGCGGCATCGGCTCAGGTGGCGCTACCATTGCTACTGGTGCTTGCGGTGGCGGTGGTGCGACCGGTTCATTTTCCGCCAGCGCCGGTGTTTCAGCTACCAGTTGTCGTGATTGTGGCTTCTTTTCTATCTGTGGTTTTGGTGGCTGCAGTTCGGTTTTGAATTCTTCCTTCAGTTTGGGCGCGGCAATAAAGTTGACGAACAGTGTCGCCATTTCTTCCGGCGGTGGAATCAGTCGCTGGCTCCACAAGCCATAGAGCAATGC
>JAYUYT010000058.1:0-14060 GCA_043752345.1 Nitrosospira sp. | reverse complement strand
CCTCAAGAGTGGGGAGATACGTGAACTTGAGATGGAGCAGTGCTATATCTGTAAGGACAGCAGCAACATCTGGGTGAAGCTCACGGTTTCTCCAATGTGGGCACCAGGCACGACACCTGATTACCACATCACAACAATACAGGATATTACCGCACACAAACAGACCGAGATCGGGCTGCTGCATGCCAAAGAAAGCGCTGAGCACACTTCTGCTGATCTGACCGCCTATATGGAGGCAGTCGGCAAACTGGCACTGGTTTCCGTCACCAACCGCAGCGGCCACATTCTCCAGGCCAATGCCATGTTTTGCGAAGTCAGCGGCTACAGCGAGCAGGAACTGATCGGTCAGGATCATCGCATCCTCAATTCCGGTACACACCCCAAGGCTTTTTTCGCCGAGATGTGGGCGACCATTGCACGTGGAGAAATATGGCACAGGGAAATCTGCAACCGCAGCAAGAGCGGCCAACTCTATTGGGTAGACTCGATCATTGTGCCGCTCAGGGATAATGCCGGGGAAATTGACCGCTACCTCTCAGTCAGGGTCAACATCACTGCGCGCAAGCACAAGGAATTGGTACTGCGTGAACGCCTGAAGGAGAGCATCTGCCTCTATGCGATCCGTCGTAACCTGGTGCTGGAAGAGCCAATAGAGAGAATTTGCCAGATTGTCCTTGAGCAATTGGTTGCAGCGATGCAATTTCCGCAGATCGCTTCCGTCATGGTCGAACTCAACGGCAGGCAGTTTGTTTCCGATCGCTACCATAAAGAACCGAAGAGCGGGCTGCAGGCACGAATCATGGTCAATGGCGAGGTTCACGGCTGGCTGCGAGTCTTCTACAGTGAAAACCGGCCATTCCTGCTGCCGGAGGAACAGGATCTGATTAATACCATCACAGACGATCTGGGAAGATGCCTGGAGCGCAAGCAGGCCCGGGAGCTGCTGTATATTAGCCAACTGCGTCTGAATGAGGCACAACGTCTCGCTAAAGTGGGCAGCTGGGAACTTGACCTGATCAGCGGCAAACTGCACGGATCGGATGAAATATTCCGTATTTTCGAAATTGGTCCAGATCTATTCGGCGGCCGCTACGAAGATTTCCTGAGTATGATCCATCCGGATGACCGGCATGCCGTAGGTCGGGCGCATAGTAATGCGCTATTGACTCACTCGCCCTGCGAAATAACGTATCGTCTGCGGATGCCCGATGGCCGTATTAAATGGGTCAACGAGCAGTGCGAGACAATCTACGACCAGCAAGGTAAAGCACTGCGCTCCAGTAGTACCGTGCAGGACGTCACCGAGCGCAAGCGGACGGAACAACGCATTATAGAAATGGCAACCCATGATGCGCTGACCGGTCTGCCCAACCGACATTTACTGCAGGATCGTATCGCGCAGGCGCTGGCCCATGGTCGCCGTAGCCACGAGCAGGCAGCGGTACTGTTCGTCGACTTGGATCGTTTCAAGATCATCAACGATTCACTGGGGCATGATGTGGGCGATTCTCTGCTACAGGAAGTGGCGGCAAGGCTTACCGCCACCATCCGCAGCGAGGATACAGCGGTGCGCCAGGGTGGAGACGAGTTCATCGTGCTGCTGCCGAATATCACCAGCCCTCAGGATGCAGCAGCGGTGGCGCAAAAGATACTGGATGAATTGGTCCGGCCCTTTCATATTTATGAAAAAGAGTTGCATATCAGCGGCAGTATCGGCATCGCTCTGTTTCCGGATGATGGGCAGGATGTAGGAATGTTGCTGAAAAACAGCGACATCGCCATGTACCATGCCAAAAAGACTGGTAACGACTTCCAGTTTTTTGCGCAGGAAATGAACAAGCGGGCAGTGGAACGACATTCACTGGGGGTTGATTTGCGCCACGCACTGGAGCGCAACGAACTACTGCTGTATTTCCAGCCGGTGATCGACATGCCAGGCACCAGGCTGAGCAGCATGGAAGTACTGCTGCGCTGGCAACATCCCCAACGAGGATTGATCCTGCCGTCTCAATTCATTACGCTGGCTGAAGAGATCGGGATGATCGTGCCGATCGGAAAATGGGTGCTGCGACAATCCTGTTTGCAAATAAAAGCATGGCAAAGCCAGGGCTATGATGTGCCAAAACTAGCGGTCAACATCTCTGCCCGCCAGTTCCGGCACAAGATGCTAGTGATGGATATTGTGCAGATTCTGACCGAGACCGGGGTGGAAGGGCGCTGCCTGACCCTGGAGATCACCGAAAGTGAGCTAGTGGAGAATGTCGAGGAAACAATTGAGACGCTACGGCAATTAAGCGCACTGGGACTGGAGATTTCGATTGATGATTTTGGTACCGGCTACTCCAGTTTGAGTTATCTGAAGCGCTATCCAGTCAACACACTAAAAATCGATCGCTCGTTCGTGCGCGACAGTGCCACCGACCCGGATGATGCCGCTATTATCAGGGCTATCATTGCCATGGCGGGCAGCCTGAAGATGGAAGTGCTGGCTGAAGGCGTCGAAACCATGGAGCAGCTTGATTTTCTGACCCAGCAGGGATGCGGCCGTTTCCAGGGGTTTTATTTCAGCCAGCCGCTGCCGGCTGCGGAGTTCGAGAATAAACAGTGGATGCATTAAGCAGCTGGGCCACACAAACCAGGATCCACCAGAATGGCAAACCGACTCAACTGCTTCGCCGTTGAGTCAAATCAAATATGCAGCGCCCGCTTGTCCACGCCCAGCGCTGCTTCGTGCAGCACTTCCGATAATGAAGGATGAGCGTGAACGATACGGGCTATATCTTCGCTGCTGGCAGCAAATTCCATCGCCATTACTGCTTCGGCAATCATCTCTGAAACATAAGGACCGATCATGTGGACACCAAGGACGCGATCAGTGGTGGCATCAGCCAGCACTTTGACGAAACCGCCGGTCTCACCCAGCGCGCGCGCACGCCCGTTAGCCATGAACGGAAACTGCCCCGCTTTATATTCAATTCCCGCCGCTTTCAACTCCTGCTCGGTCTTGCCCACCCAGGCGATTTCCGGCGAGGTATAAATCACCCACGGAATGGTATCGAGATTCACATGTCCCGCCTGCCCCGCGATGATTTCAGCTACTGCGACACCTTCCTCGGAGGCCTTGTGCGCCAGCATCGGCCCGCGCACCACGTCACCGACGGCATACACATTCGGCAGATTGGTGCGGCAGTGACTATCCACTTCGATGCGACCGTGGTCATCCAGTTGCAGTCCGATATTTTCTGCACCCAAACCAGCGGTATTGGGAATACGTCCAACTGCGACAATCAGTTTGTCCACTTCCAGTTTCTGCGCCTCACCTTGCGCATCGGCGTATTCCACTGTGATGTTTTTCTTGCCGGTTTTGATCGTGCTGATTTTGACACCAGTTTGTATCAACAGTCCCAGCTCTTTGGTGAATATTTTCTGTGCTTCTTTCGCCACCTGCTCATCGGCAGCCATAAGAAACCCTGGCAGCGCTTCGAGTATGGTGACTTCAGAGCCTAATCTGCACCACACGCTACCCATTTCCAGACCGATCACCCCCGCGCCAATCACGCCCAATCGCTTGGGTGTTTCGCTCAGTGCCAGCGCGCCCACATTGTCCAGAATGCGCTCATTGTCCACCGGCGCGAATGACAGTTGCCGCGGTGTCGAACCGGTGGCGATGATGATGTTCTTCGCCTCGACAATCTCTGTCTTGTCACCGTTCTTTACTTCGATTTGCCAGGCCTCCGCGTCGCTATCCCGCTTGCGCAATGTTCCGCGCCCATGTATTGCAGTAATCTTGTTTTTCCGGAACAGCATGGCAATGCCGCCGGTAAAGGCTGCAACAATTTTATCCTTGCGCGCAATCATCACCGGGACATCCATCGACAAATCCTGCAGCTTGATGCCGTGAGCAGAAAATTTATGCGCAGCGCGTTCGTAATTCTCGGAAGACTCCAGCAGCGCCTTGGAAGGGATGCAGCCAACATTGAGGCAGGTTCCGCCCAGACTGGCTTTGCCCTGCGGGTTCTGCCATTCATCTATGCAAACGGTATTAAGCCCAAGTTGGGCGCAGCGGATTGCTGCCACGTAACCACCAGGGCCAGCGCCTATCACTGCCACGTCAAAAGATTGAGCCATGTGGGTACCTTATGAAAAGTGAAATGCGGGGATCCGTCAGTCAGTCTTCCAGCAGCGAACCCATTTCGTTCTCCAGTGCCTCTTTTATCGCCACCAGGGAAAGCACCGCCTCGCGCCCGTCGATGATGCGGTGATCGTAGGATAGCGCAAGATAATTCATCGGACGAATGACCACCTGGCCATTCTCGGCCACTGGTCTATCCTTGGTGGCATGAATGCCGAGGATCGCGCTTTGCGGCGGGTTGATGATGGGGGTGGAAAGCATCGAACCATATACGCCGCCATTGGTGATGGAAAAAGTACCGCCCGTCAATTCTTCGATGGTGAGCTTGCCTTCCTGGGCACGCTTGCTGAAACCGGCAATCTGTTTTTCGATTTCAGCCAGCGACAAACGGTCGGCGTCGCGGATGATCGGCACTATCAGGCCGCGCGGACTGCCCACCGCGATGCCGATATCATAGTAACCGTGATAGACGATGTCGTTGCCATCGACTGAAGCGTTAACAATGGGGAATTTTTTCAGCGCCGCCACTACTGCTTTGACGAAAAATGAGGTGAAACCGAGCTTGACGCCGTGTTCCTTCTCGAAGCTTTGCTTATGGCGAGTGCGCAAATCAATGAGCGCTTGCATGTTGACTTCGTTGAACGTGGTCAGTATCGCTGCGGTAGATTGGGATTGCACCAGCCGCTCGGCAATACGCAGCCGTAGCCGTGACATGGCAACTCGTTGTTCGGACCGGTCACCGCCAGGCATAGCCA
This sequence comes from Nitrosospira sp., assembly GCA_043752345.1. Lineage (GTDB taxonomy): Bacteria > Pseudomonadota > Gammaproteobacteria > Burkholderiales > Nitrosomonadaceae > VFJL01. The sequence continues at coordinate 9,173 of JAYUYT010000058.1, read as the reverse complement.
CGGCGGTGGCTACCGTGGCTGGCGGCGACTTGGTTCCCGCGTGGGCTGCCATATCCTCTTTGGTGATGCGGCCACCGCGCCCGGTTCCTTTTATTTCATCGGTTTTGAGATTCTTTTCCGCTGCCATTTTCCTGGCTGCGGGCATCATGGCTGGGGCCGTGGCAGAGCCTGTAACCGGTAACGTCACGGCCACAGCTGCTGTAGTTGTGGCGGCTACTTCGGTATCTATAGTCGCGATGATTTCGCTGCTTACTACCGTTGTCCCATCTCCCTTGATGACTCTTGTCAGTACACCCGCCACCGGTGCCGGCAATTCCAGCACAACCTTATCGGTCTCGATATCAATCAGATTTTCATTACGCTCGACATATTCACCCTGCTTCTTGTGCCAGGAAAGTAATGTGGCTTCTGCCACCGATTCGGACAATACCGGAACTTTGACTTCGACTAGCATGAGTATTCCTTTTGGTTAAATTTTCTCGCGAAACGCTGCGGCCACCAGTTCATTCTGCTGCAAATTGTGCTTCGCCAGATATCCCACCGCTGGTGATGCCGATGATGGGCGCAATGCATAACCCATAGCTTGATCGGGCCGTTTGTGTCGCAGCAAATAATGCTGAATGCGGTGCCAGGCTCCCTGGTTGCCGGGCTCCTCCTGGCACCAGAGTATATCCCTGGCCTTGGCGTAGCGTTCAACCTCGGCTTGGAAATCATCATGTGGAAATGGGTACAATTGCTCGATGCGGATGATCGCCATGTCTACAATATTGTGTTCCCGTCGGTAAGCCAGCAGGTCGTAATAGACTTTGCCGCAACAAGCGATGATGCGCCGTACTTTTTCCGGATCGAGCTTATCCGTTTCTGAGATCACGCTCATAAAACTGCCATTGGCCAGATCTTCCAGGCTCGATACCGATTCCTTGCGGCGTAACATACTTTTCGGACTCATGATGATCAGTGGCTTGCGCAGTGGACGTATCATCTGCCGCCGCAGCAGATGAAACATCTGCGCCGGTGTGGACGGAACACATACCTGAATATTGTATTCTGCGCACAATTGCAGGTAGCGCTCTAGGCGCGCTGAGGAATGCTCCGGCCCCTGCCCCTCGTAGCCATGTGGCAGCATCATCACCAGGCTGCACAACCGCCCCCACTTGGCTTCACCGGAAGCAATAAATTGATCTATCACCACTTGCGCACCATTGGCAAAATCGCCGAATTGCGCTTCCCACACCACCAGCTCATTCGGTTCGGCAGTAGTATAGCCATATTCAAAACCCAGTACCGCTTCTTCCGATAACACTGAATCGATAATCACAAAATCCGGCTGCTCTGGTGCAATATGGCGTAGGGGCACATACGTACCCTCGTCCCACCGTTCCCGCTCCTGATCATGCAGTACCGCATGCCGGTGGAAAAAAGTTCCACGTCCGGAATCCTGCCCGGAAATACGTACCGGATAGCCATCTTTCAATAGCGCCGCATAGGCCAGATTCTCCGCCATCCCCCAATCCAGCGGCAACTTGCCTTCGCTCATCAATCGCCGGTCGACAATGATTTTCTCCACCCGCGGATGTAACTTGAAATTGGCAGGAATAGCAGTAAGCCGTCTCGCCAGATGCTTCAGTTCCGCCATCGGCAATCCGGTTTGCACTTTCTGCTCCCACCGACTGTCTTTCAGGAAAGGTGCCCAATCTACCGCGCGTTGCGGCTTGTAGTCATAGAGTATGGTTTTGTTGGGGTTGCGACCCGCGTCCATATCATCGCGATAGGCTTGCACCATCTGCTCGGCTTCCCCTGCTTGAATGATGCCCTCGCTTTGCAGCCTGTCGGCGTAGAGCTTGCGTGTACCGGGATGCCGGCTGATAACCTTGTACATCTGCGGCTGCGTCACCATCGGCTCATCTTGTTCATTGTGACCAAGGCGGCGGAAACAAACCATGTCTATGACCACGTCCTTCTGAAACTGCATGCGGTAATCAAGCGCGATTTCTGTCACCATCACCACCGCTTCGGGGTCGTCGCCGTTGACATGAAAAATCGGCGCTTCAATCATTTTCGACACATCCGTGCAATACAACGTAGAACGAGCGTCGCGCGGGTCGGAAGTGGTAAAACCGATCTGGTTATTGATGACGACATGCACCGTACCACCGGTGCCATAGCCGCGAGTCTGCGACAGATTCAAGGTTTCCATCACCACACCCTGACCGGCATAAGCCGCATCGCCATGCAGCAACACCGGCAACACCAGCTTGCCCTGCAAGTCGCGCAAACGATGCTGCCGGGCTCGCACCGAGCCTTCCACTACCGGGTTGACGATTTCCAGATGCGATGGATTGAATGCCAGTGTCAGGCGCATGACTCCGCCACCAGGAGTAGACATCGCCGAAGAAAAGCCTTGATGATATTTGACATCACCAGCAGTCAACTCTTGCACATGCTTGCCTTCGAATTCCTGGAATAACTCGGCAGGCATTTTACCCAGCGTATTCACCAGCACATTGAGCCGCCCGCGATGGGCCATGCCGATGACTACTTCCTGCACATCCATCTGACCGGCACGCTGCAGCAGGTTATCCAGAAGTGGTGTCAGACTCTCGCCGCCTTCACCGGAAAAACGTTTCTGTCCGACATAGCGCGTGTGTAAATATTTTTCCAGTCCTTCCGCCGCGTTGAGGCGTTCCAGAATATGGCGCTTGTACTCTGCAGAGTAAGCCGGCTGGGAGCGCAAGCCTTCGAAACGCTTCTGTATCCAGCGTTTCTGCTCGGTGTCTGCAATGTACATATACTCGATACCGATACTGCCGCAGTAGGTCTGGCGCAGTGCCTGCAGAATTTCTCGCAGCGTTGCACGGGTGGGGCCAACCAGCGAACCCGTGTCGAACACTGTATCCATATCCGCTTCGGTCAAGCCATAGTGGGATGGATCGAGTTCCGGAATGTACGGCTTTTCCTGATGCTTGAGCGGATCGAGACTGGCCAGACGCACGCCCAGGAAACGATGGGCATTGATGATCTGCAGCACCGATACCTGCTTGCGCTCTGCCGCCACCGCCTGAGTAACGCCTTGAACAGCAGTCTGGCCATTGCGTGCATGTTCTGTTGCTGGACGAATGAATGCTGCGAGCACTGGGCTGTGTGACACATCACGTGTGGTTTTCCCCGCTATTTTTTGCAGTTCATCGAAATAACTGCGCCACTCCGGCAAAACCAGGGTGGGGTTCTGCAGATAATCTTCGTAAAGCTCCTCAATGAATGGCGCATTTGTGCCAAACAGCATGGAGTTCTCGAACAACTGTTGCATACTCATTGCAGGCATCTTTGACAGCATCGAACTATTTGCGTAACGCAAGCGGCGCCACATCCCGTGTGACTGCACCGGTATAAAGCTGGCGTGGGCGCCCTATTTTGTATTCCGGATCGGAAATCATTTCGCTCCATTGAGCGATCCAGCCGACTGTGCGCGCCATGGCAAATAGGGCGGTAAACATGGAAACTGGAATACCCAAGGCGCGTTGTACGATACCGGAATAGAAATCGACGTTAGGATAGAGTTTCTTGGAAATAAAGTATTCATCTTCCAGCGCGATTTTCTCCAGTTCCAGCGCCAGCTTGAACAAGGGGTCATTCTGTAATCCCAGTTCGTTTAATACCTCGTGGCAGGTCTCGCGCATCAGCTTTGCACGGGGATCAAAATTCTTGTATACCCGGTGGCCAAAGCCCATCAGCTTGAAGCTGTCGTTCTTGTCCTTGGCACGTTTGATGTATTCACCGATGCGTGAAACATCACCGATTTCTTCCAGCATATTGAGACAAGCCTCATTCGCCCCGCCATGCGCCGGTCCCCACAGGCAGGCGATACCGGCAGAAATGCAGGCAAACGGATTGGCCCCGCTGGAACCGGACAAACGCACGGTGGAAGTGGAAGCATTCTGCTCGTGGTCAGCATGCAGAATCAGTATCCGATCCAATGCTCGCGCCAGTACCGGGTTGGATTTGTATTCCTCGGCGGGGGTGGCGAACATCATGTGCAGGAAATTTTCTGCGTAGTTGAGGTTATTGCGCGGATAGATGAAAGGCTGGCCGATGTTGTACTTGTAAGCCATCGCGGTAATGGTCGGCAATTTTGCGACCAGGCGAAAGGCTGACAGTTCGCGTTGCGCGGCATCAGAAATATCCATTGCATCGTGATAAAACGCCGACAGTGCCCCGACCACCCCCACCATCACCGCCATTGGATGAGCGTCACGGCGGAAACCGGTATAAAACCGTGCCAGTTGCTCATGCACCATCGAGTGTTCCTTGATGGTGTGGTCGAATGAAGCCTTCTGACTGCTGGTGGGCAATTCGCCATTCATCAGCAAATAACACACTTCCATAAAATCGCATTGCCTGGCTAACTGTTCGATCGGGTAGCCGCGATAAAGCAAGATGCCCGCATCGCCATCGATGAAAGTTATTTTGGAACTGCAGCTGGCGGTGGAGAGAAATCCGGGATCGTAAGTAAACATGCCACTCTTTGCATGTAAACTACGGATATCCACCACATCCGGCCCCATGCTGCCGGACATGACAGGGAATTCAAGCGGCTGACTGCCGTTGCCGAGATCAAGGGTTGCTATACGTTTCTGCTCCATATCATTCTCCACTGTTTTCATCGTTGTCGGCAGAATAACCGTAGCGCGATCAAGCTGCTTGCAAAAGTCGCAATACCGGCTGCAGGCTAGCAGCCTCCAGTTCTTTCCTTGTCGTAATCATATCCCACAAGTCGTTGTCAGGAAGATCCAGCAATGTAGCAAACTGCTGCAATTCTGCTTCACTCAGCTGCTGGTAATGCTTGTCCATGAACCGTTGCAGTACGATATCCAGTTCCAGCAGTCCACGCCGGCAGCGCCAACGGACGCGTTCCAGTTCCTTCATACTGTTCTTTTTATCATCATGTCCTTGATCTTGCCAATGGCGCTGGTTGGATTCAACCCCTTGGGGCACGCATCCACGCAATTCATGATGGAATGACAGCGAAACAGACGGTACGGATCTTCCAGATTATCCAGCCGCTCGGCGCCGGCCTGGTCGCGGCTGTCGGCAAGAAAACGATAGGCCTGCAACAATCCCGCAGGACCAACGAACTTATCCGGGTTCCACCAGAACGAAGGGCATGCAGTGGTGCAACATGCGCACAGGATGCATTCATACACACCGTCCAGTTCTGCTCTTTCTGCGGGCGATTGCAGCCGCTCAGTTTCCGGCGGCGGATCATTGTTGATCAGATAAGGTTTGATCGAATGGTATTGCTGGAAAAATTGGGTCATGTCCACGATCAGATCACGGATTACCGGCAAACCCGGCAATGGACGCAATTCCACCGGCTCTCTCAACCCCGCAACCGGCGTGGTGCAAGCCAGCCCGTTGCGACCGTTGATATTCATTGCGTCCGACCCGCACACCCCTTCCCGGCAGGAACGGCGCAGACTCAGGCTATCATCCACTGACTTGATTCGCACCAACGCATCCAGCAGCATTCTGTCAGATGGCTCCAACGCGATGTCGTAGTCCTGCATGTAAGGCTTGTCATCCTTGTCAGGATCATAGCGATAGATTGAGAAACGCATGCTTGCTCCTAATAGACTCTGGGCTTGGGTGGGAATGATTCCACCGTCAATGGCTTCAACCGGACTGGCTTGTAATCCAGTCGCCGGCCTGCGCTGAAATACAAGGTATGCTTAAGCCACTTGTCATCATCGCGCTCGGGGAAGTCATCGCGTGCATGGGCACCGCGACTCTCGTTGCGGGCCTCTGCTGAAACCATGGTCGCCAGTGCCACTTCTACCAGATTATCAAGTTCCAGCGCTTCTATCCGTGCAGTATTGAACACTCTGCTCTTGTCCCTGATTTCAGTCTGCGCAACGCGTGTCGCCACCTCACCGATTTTGGTCACACCCTGCTTCAGCATATCAGCGAAACGGAATACACCGCAATGTGCCTGCATGGTCTTGCGTAACGCAGTACCCACTTGTGCCACACTCTCGCCGTCTTTCTGACTCTCCAGCCGGGCAAGCCGCGCCAGCGTTCTGTCGGCAACATCCACTGGCAATGGTTTGTGATGTGGGTTCTTTTTCAAATCCTCGATAATTTGATTACCGGCGGCTCGTCCAAACACGACAATATCAAGCAACGAATTCGTTCCCAGGCGATTCGCACCATGCACAGAAACACAAGCGCACTCACCCACTGCATAAAAACCCGGCACCACTTCCTCTGGGCCTGTTTTATAGGGCGCGACTACCTGGCCGTGAAAATTGGTGGGAATACCACCCATCATGTAATGCGCGGTTGGCACTACCGGAATTGGCTCATTGATCGGGTCTACCTGGGCAAATTTGATGGCGATTTCACGAATACCCGGCAACCGCATGTTGATTACATCCGCACCAAGATGATCGAGCTTCAATAACAGATGATCGGCATCCTTGCCGCAGCCGCGTCCTTCCTTGATTTCCATGGTCAGGGCGCGTGACACCACGTCACGACTGGCGAGATCCTTGGCGTGCGGCGCATAACGTTGCATAAACCGCTCGCCATCCTTGTTGAGCAGGTAACCGCCTTCACCGCGCACGGCCTCGCTGATGAGTACCCCCACTCCATACACCCCGGTCGGATGAAACTGCCAGAATTCCATGTCCTCCAGCGGAATACCGGCACGTGCCGTCATACCGAGACCATCGCCAGTGTTGATAAAAGCATTGGTGCTGGCCTGAAAAATGCGCCCTGCCCCGCCGGTAGCAAACAACGTAGCCTTGGCTTGCAATACCATGACTTCGCCGGTTTCCATTTCCAGCGCCGTCACGCCCAGCACATCACCCTGCTCGTCACGAATCAGATCCAACCCCATCCACTCGATAAAAAACTGGGTATTGGCGCGCACGTTACGCTGATACAACGTATGCAGCATGGCGTGGCCGGTACGATCCGCCGCCGCACAGGAACGCGTTGCCTGCGCACCACCGAAATTCTGCGACTGGCCGCCAAAAGGACGCTGGTAAATTTTCCCGTTCTCCAGACGATCAAATGGCATACCGAAATGCTCCAGCTCATACACCACTTCATTAGCCTGACGGCACATGAATTCGATGGCATCCTGGTCACCCAGATAGTCGGAACCTTTCACCGTGTCGTACATGTGCCAGTGCCAGTTGTCCTCGGTAACGTTACCCAGCGCTGCAGCGATGCCGCCCTGTGCCGCCACTGTATGCGAGCGCGTGGGAAACACCTTGGATAGCACTGCCACCTTGAGTCCGGCTTCCGACAGTTGCAGGGCAGCACGCATCCCGGCACCACCAGCACCGACAATGACTGCATCGAATTTTCTTCTGGCTATCGCCACATCAGCTCCACAGGATATCTACCGACCATACGGCATAAAACAGCAGCGACAAAATAACCAGTATTTGCAGCGTCAGGCGAGTGCCAGTGGCGTGCACATAATCCATCAGAATATTGCGCATCCCGATCCAGGCATGCCAGCATAGACTCACAAAAAACAGGAAAGAAGCAATGCGCAGCCACTGCTCACTGAACAACGCTTTCCAGGCAGCATGATCATGCGGCGGCGAAATCAGCAACACCGCTGCCAGCAGCAGGAAGTAGATTGCCATCACCACTGCGGTGACACGCTGCGCCAACCAGTCGCGCAGACCGTAATGAGCACCAGTGACTACATGCTTCACCATATTGCCGCTCCGATCAGCAGCGTGAGGGCAACCCCCATCACCAGCACCAGTTTACTGCTCATGCGTGCCTGTTCCAGCCCGATGCCATAATGCAGATCCAGCGTCAGATGACGAATACCCGCACAAAAATGATGCAGCAAAAACCACAGTGCCAGCATCGATGCACCTTTGATCAGTGGACTAGCCAGAAAGGACTGGAGTTCGGCATAGCTTTGCGGTGAGCCCAGCACCATCTGCAGGCCACAGAGTAAAACAGGGATGCCGGGAAAGAACAGCAATACTCCACTGATGCGGTGCAGAATCGAAACCACTGCCGGCAAGGGCTGCTTGATTTCTATGAGGTTAAGATGCTTGGGACGTTTTCTTTGCAATTTTCGCTTCCATGCAATCGGGTTCCAGAGCCAGCGATGAGTTTAGCCCGTTATGCCAGGCGATACAACCAAGCAAGTTTTACGGGCAGAATCAAAACCGGTCTGCTAATTCCTTGAATTGACAGCCGCGTGGAATGTTTCTATAGTCGAATACGTTGTAAATCCCATGCATTGGCCATCTCTCCCAGGAGCGCAAAAATGAAACCTCCCATTCGCGTCGCGGTCACCGGCGCTGCGGGTCAGATTGGTTACAGCCTGCTATTTCGCATTGCCGCCGGCGACATGCTCGGCGAGGATCAACCTGTCATCCTGCAATTGCTCGATATCCCCCAGTCACAACCCATGCTCAAGGGCGTGGTGATGGAACTGGATGACTGCGCATTTCCACTGCTGGCTGGTGTGGTTGCGACCGACAACCCCAGAGTCGCATTCCGTGATGCCAGTATCGTCATGCTGGTGGGTGCGCGTCCCCGCAGCAAGGGCATGGAACGCAAGGACCTGCTGGAATCCAACGGAGTAATATTTGCCGCCCAGGGCAAGGCACTGGATGAAGTCGTGCGCCGTGATGTCAAGATCCTGGTGGTGGGCAACCCTGCCAATACCAACGCTTATATCGCGATGAAAAATGCACCCAGCCTGAAGCCAGGCAACTTCTCGGCAATGATGCGACTGGACCACAACCGTGCTCTGGCGCAAGTGGCCCTGAAACTTGGCCGGCCGGTTTCCGACATCCGTAAAATGGTGATATGGGGCAACCACTCGACCACTCAATATCCGGATTTGAACCACGCTGAAGCAGATAGCAAGAAAGTGGCCGACCTCATCAACGACCCGGCATGGGTGGAAAATTATTTCATCCCCACCGTACAGAAACGCGGCGCGACGGTAATCGAAGCGCGCGGCCTGTCGAGTGCGGCCAGCGCTGCCAACGCAGCCGTCAATCATATGCATGACTGGGTTTCCGGCACCCCGGAAAATAACTGGGTGTCGATGGGCATTCCGTCAGACGGCAGCTATGGCATTCCTGCAGGCGTGATTTATGGGCATCCCGTCACATGTCAGGGCGGTG
>JAYUYT010000057.1:0-14110 GCA_043752345.1 Nitrosospira sp. | reverse complement strand
AGCCGGAGTTGCCGCACACGATCTCACCGATCATTTCCTCTATGACACCAGTACCGGCGCGCTTTTCTACGATGCAGATGGCAACGGAACAAAATCAGCAGCCGTACAATTTGCTACGCTGACAGGCGCACCAACCCTGTTAGCAAGTGACCTGCATATTTTCTGAGGATTGTCGGTTACTTCTTATAGGTTGGTTTGAGCCGAACCCCTGACGATTCACAACTGCCAGCCTTAAAAGTGTAAAGAATGACTAGGCCATGTCGGTTTGAGACTGGTCATTTATCAGACCGCACTTCACTGCTGCCGAACCGTGAAAATTAAGAAAATAATTTCAGTGCAATAATTTCAGCACACCCCCGTGCACAAAAGAGACTGGTACACTCGCACAATTATGGCAGGGTGCTGGAAATGCTTTTTCTAAAGACCTCGTTAACCCAATGAATATGTTGTCATGATGCCAGTAGATTCTTCATCTACCCGTGTGCTAGTCACCGGGGCGACTGGCTTCATTGCCATGCACTGCGTCGTGCAGTTACTACAGCAAGGCTATCAAGTGCGCGGCACGTTACGAGAATTGTCACGTGCAGCACAATTGCGCGGCACGCTGGCACAGCACGTAAAGGCGGATGACCGGTTAGAGCTAGTTAGCGCTGACTTGCTGAACGACGATGACTGGGACGGGGCAGTAAGCGGCTGTCATTATGTGCTCCACGTGGCCTCTCCCGTACCGCTCCAACCACCCAAGCATGAAGATGAATTGATTGCGCCTGCTCGGGATGGAACTATGCGCGTGTTACGCGCCGCAGCCGCTGGGGGGGTGAAACGCATCGTGCTCACCTCATCCATCGATGCAGCGATACGAGGACATGTCGTGGAGAACAAAATCTTTACGGAAAATGATTGGTCCAATCTAGATGGAAACCTCACAGCCTATCAAAAAAGCAAGACCTTAGCAGAGCGTGCAGCTTGGAGCTTTATCACTCAGGCAGATACCGTGCACTTGGAAGTAGCAGTGATCAATCCGGGTTTTGTGTTTGGGCCATTGCTGGATGGCAAGTTTCGCGCCTCCTCCGAGGTGATCCGCAAGCTGATGAGCCGTGAAGTTCCGGGGGTGGGACGGATTATGTTCCCGATAGTAGATGTGCGGGATGTAGCAGCAGCCCATCTGAAAGCTATGACTATTTCCGCCGCGGCCGGCCAGCGTTTTTTTTGTGTCGGCGCCATCTGCTCTCTCAGAGAAATAGCCCTGATCCTCGAAAACCATTTCGCTGCGCGCGGCTATCGGATTCCCACGCGTGTACTTCCGGATTTTCTATTTCGCTTGGTTGGGTTATTTGACAGCTCGGTCCGGCTAGTCGTGCCTGACTTGAATAAGCCGCAGGCCATCTCGACCGAGCGCATCCAAACAGTCTTGAGCTGGCAACCGCGCTCAAAGGAAGAGGCCGTGATCAGTATGGCCGAGAGCATGATCCAGCATGGCCTGATTTGAAGCTCTATCACCCACCCCTTAGGGTGTAGGACAGAGATTTAGGAAATAGACAGAACGGTATAGCCCAGGATAAACAACACACCATAGCAACACCCAAATAATAATCCGCTTATGTGCCGCCAGTGCTGAAATAGCTTGGCAGTTTTTTTATACGGAAATAATAGCCAGGTGAAACTCAATACATTGAGTAAAAATACTTACAAAGAAGCCGGGGGTTAACTACTCATCAAGCGTTAAGTGTCCGTTGCCATAAAACCCGACTGTCTGAAATGTGCCAAAATCGGACATTCGTGTTTTAGTAGGATAATCGTAATCAAAAAATACTGAAATCTAACTGGCAAGGCGGATGATGCAAAAGGGCCGAGAATGAACTTGGGATTCATGGGAGGATAAATGAACAAATCAGAACTGATTGATGCAATTGCAAAGTCTGCTGATATTTCCAAGGCAGCTGCTACTCGTGTACTGGATGCGACTTTAGATGCCATCAAGAAGGAACTAAAGAAAGGCGATTCAGTTACCTTGGTTGGTTTTGGTACTTTTAAAGTTGGCAAACGCGCAGCCCGCACCGGCCGCAACCCGCGCACCGGCGCAGCTATCAAAATCAAAGCAGCCAAGGTTCCAAAGTTTAGTGCTAGCGTCAATCTAAAGGACGCTATGTCCGAGGGAACAGACAGCACTGGCCCGAAGGGACCTCATCGGGAATTGGCATGAATCGAAGAGATTTACGCGCTGCTTGTGATACTTTCAGTGGGAAGCTCAGTGATGTGGTTTGGCAACTAAGTCTTGCAGGCATCGCTGTGATTTGGATATTCCGGGTTGGAGATAAATCTGGCGGAATTACATACTCAAATGAGCTTCTCTATCCATTGGGTTGTTTTGTCTTGTCGCTCTGCTTTGGTTTCTTACATTACTTCTATGCATCCATTGCTTGGTCATGTTTTCATAACTATAAAGAGCGATCTGGCGTCGACAACAGTACGGAATTTAAAGCTCCTGATTGGATAAATTATCCAACCAACTTCTTTTTCTATTCAAAGGCGGTCTTAATTTTCGTTGGCTATATATTTCTTTTGATGGTCATTGGAAGACAACTTATTGAAAAGTAAGCGTAACATTTCACCCTGAAAGGCCACGCGCTTGCGATCTCAGATTTTTTGATTTTAGCGTTTAAACTTCCTGAACGACTGCAATGTGTCGGTTTGAGACTATGGCGACAAACTGCTTCATGTCGTTTCCAGAAATTGGCAATCTGACACTGCATGCCAAACAATTGCGCTAACTTATCTGGTCATCTCTTCTCCTGAACTCTCACATGAAAAATCCGGGCAGGTACGCAATCCAGGAAATAAAAGGGGCAGACTTGTGACCTGCTCTTCTCGGCCTGTCTAACCAATGGGACTTTTAAGATGCGCCACAGAAAAATAGCAGCGTAGTAAAGTTCGTTGAAATATTTCGATGGTGCCGGGAGGGGGAATCGAACCCCCATGACCTCACAGTCGCGGGATTTTGAGTCCCGTGCGTCTACCAATTCCGCCATCCCGGCAAATTTCCCGCGTGTCAGCGGGGAGCGCAATTATCACTGAAATCACCCCTCGCGGCAACCGGCGTGGGTGAATGCGCGGCGCATCGGTATAATGTGCCGATGAAAGTTCAGGATTTCGATTTCGATCTTCCCGCCGGGTTGATCGCGCAGTTTCCACCCGAGCAGCGCAGCAGCAGCCGTATGTTGCATCTGCACGGCGGCAGCGGTGAGTTGCGGGATGCGCTGTTTGCCGATCTGCCGCGCTATCTCAATGCCGGCGACGTGATGGTGTTCAACGATACCCGTGTCATCAAGGCGCGCTTCCACGGGGTGAAGGATAGCGGCGGCAAGGTGGAGGTGATGGTGGAGCGGGTGCTGGACGCGCATTGTGTGCTGGCAGTGATCCGCGCCAGCCATGCGCCCCAACCTGGCACCCGACTTTTTCTTGCCGAGGCGCTTACGGTGACGGTGCTGGCGCGCGAACACGATTTTTATACTTTGCGCTTCGAACATGCGAGCACGGTAAGCGAACTGCTGGAACGCTACGGCAGTCTGCCGCTGCCGCCCTACATTGCGCGGCCGGCGACGCAGGCCGATGAGGCGCGTTATCAGACCGTCTATGCGCGGCAGGCGGGGGCAGTGGCGGCACCGACTGCGGGACTGCATTTCGATGAAGCCATGCTGGCGGCGTTGCGCGCAATGGGCGTGGTGACTGCGCAGGTGACGCTGCATGTGGGGGCGGGGACATTCCAGCCGGTGCGGGTGGAAGACATTGCCGATCACAGGATGCACCGGGAAATTTTTCATGTGCCGGCAGAAACGGTAGCAGCCATCCGCGCCGCAAAAGCCGGCGGTGGGCGCGTGCTGGCAGTCGGGACGACCACCCTGCGTGCGCTGGAGGCGGCAGCCGCAGCGGGCGGCGGCGAATTGCAGCCCGGCTATGGCGATACTGATATTTTCATCACGCCGGGCTACCGCCTGTGCGTGGTCGAACGCTTGCTGACCAACTTTCATCTGCCGCGTTCCACCCTGCTGATGCTGGTATCCGCGTTTGCCGGGCTGGAGCATATCCGCCGCGCCTATCAGCACGCGATCGAGCAGCGCTATCGTTTTTTCAGTTATGGTGACGCCATGCTGATCGAGAGGCAGCCATGAAATTCCAATTGCATCGCAGTGACGGCCACGCGCGCCGCGGTACCTTGACGCTGGCGCATGGCGTGGTGGAAACCCCGGCTTTCATGCCGGTGGGTACTTACGGCGCGGTGAAAACCATGTCGCCGGCGGAGTTGCGCGAAGTCAACGCGCATATCGTGCTCGGCAACACTTTTCATTTGTGGCTGCGCCCCGGTCTGGAAGTGATTGCGGCGCACGGCGGTCTGCACCGTTTCATGGGCTGGGATGGGCCGATCTTGACGGATTCCGGCGGTTTTCAGGTATTCAGCCTGGGCGCCATGCGCAAAATCAGCGAGCAGGGCGTCAAGTTTCAGTCGCCGGTAAATGGCGACAAGTGCTTTCTCACGCCGGAAGAATCCATGCGCATCCAGCGCGTGCTCAATTCCGATATCGCCATGATCTTCGACGAGTGCACGCCTTATCCGGCAGACGAGCCGACAGCGTGCACCTCGATGGAATTGAGTCTGCGCTGGGCGGAGCGGTCGAAATGCGCGCATGCAACCGATGGTGGCAACCCCAACGCACTGTTCGGCATTGTTCAGGGCGGCATGCACGAGGAGTTGCGCGAGCGCTCGCTGGCAGGGTTATGCGCTATCGGTTTTGACGGTTATGCCATCGGCGGTCTGTCGGTGGGCGAGCCCAAGGACGATATGCAGCGCATACTCCAGCACATTGCGCCACAACTGCCTGCCGACAAGCCACGCTACCTGATGGGCGTCGGTACCCCGGCGGATATCGTCCATGCCGTGGCGCAAGGGGTGGACATGTTTGACTGCGTGCTGCCGACGCGCAATGCCCGCAACGGCTGGCTGTTCACGCGCAACGGCGTGATCAAGCTGCGCAACAGCCAATATCGCCTGGATACCGCGCCGCCGGACGAGCAGTGCGGCTGTTATACCTGCCGGCATTTCAGCCGCGCTTATCTGCACCATCTGCAGCGGATCAACGAGATCCTCGGCGCGCGCCTCAACACCCTGCACAATCTGCATTACTATCAGGAACTGATGGGCGATATCCGCAGCGCCATCGAAGCGGGCCGGTTTGAGGAATTTACGCAAGGATTTCAAGCCAGTGCTGCATCATGCTAGAATGTGCCGCCTTTGCCCCTTTTGATCTTTTTTGGATAGTCTTCGGAGAAATGCCATGCTGATTAGTGAAGCTTACGCCCAAGCCGCGGCTCCCCCGCCCGGTGGGGATTTTCTGATGTCGCTGCCGATGATCATCATAATCTTCGCCTTGTTCTATTTCGTGGTGATTCGTCCCCAATCGAAACGTGGAAAAGAGCAGAAGCTGATGATAGAAGCGCTGCAGAAAGGCGACGAGGTGGTGTCTGGCGGTGGCGTACTCGGACGCGTGGTCAAGATCAGTGGGGGTTACATCGTGCTGGAAATTGCGGCGAATACCCAAATTGCTGTGCTCAAATCATCCATTCAAACCTTGTTGCCCAAGGGCACGTTGAAGACCGTCGAGAAGGAATAATCAATACCAAAAAGGGTGGGGCGGGAATAATTCTGTACCCATCTTTTTTTGTTCGCTTTCATCCTAAACATGAATCGCTATCCCTTCTGGAAATACCTGATCATCGTGGTTTCGGTCCTGCTTGGACTGCTCTACACGCTGCCCAATTTTTTTGGTGAATCACCTGCGGTGCAGGTTTCGCCGCTGCGTTCTGCGGCCAAGGTCGATGCTGTTCTGCTGCAGCGGGTGGAAGACGCTTTGAAGAAAGCCAATCTTCCTGCCAGCGGGATGCTTCTGGAAGCAGGCAGTATCAAGGCGCGTTTCACCGATACCGATACGCAGCTCAAGGCAAAGGATGCGTTGCAGTTGGCATTGGGCAACAACTATGTGGTGGCACTCAATCTGCTCCCCAATTCCCCACAATGGCTGACCAGCCTCGGCGGATTGCCGATGTATCTGGGGCTCGATTTGCGCGGTGGCGTGCATTTCATGTTGCAGGTGGACATGAAAGGTGCGCTTTCCAAAGCGCTTGACCGTCATAGCGCTGATATCCGTGGCAGCTTGCGCGAGCAGAAAATACAGTACGCCGGACTCGACAGGGAAGGCTCACAGATTATCGTCAAATTCCGCGACACCGAATCGCGCGCCAAGGCGGAAGCCGAAATCAACAAGACTTACAGTGATTTAAATTTGCGCGAGCAGGATGTGAGTGGCGAATTCCATCTCACCGCCACCCTCAAGGAAGAGGCACAGAAGCGCATTCAGAGCTCTGCGGTACAACAGAACATCACCACGTTGCGTAATCGCGTCAACGAACTGGGCGTGGCCGAACCTATCATCCAGCAGGCTGGCGTCGACCGTGTGGTGGTGCAATTGCCCGGGGTGCAGGATACAGCCAAAGCCAAGGATATTCTGGGACGTACCGCCACGCTGGAAGTGCGCATGGTGGATGAGGAGCGTGACGTCGAAGCTGCGTTGCGTGGGCAGATTCCATTTGGCTCAGAGCTGCATAGCGAGCGCGGCGGCGGTCCGATACTGGTGAAGAAGCAGGTGGTGTTGACGGGCGACCGCATCAATGATGCCCAAGCCGGTTTCGACAGCAACAACCAGCCGGCAGTGCACCTCAACCTCGACAACAACGGCTCGCGCATTTTCAAGCAGTTGACGCGCGACAATGTCGGCAAGCGCATGGCGATTCTGCTGATCGAGAAAAATCAGGTGGAAGTCGTCACGGCACCGGTGATCCGCGAGGAAATTGGCGGCGGGCGGGTGCAGATCAGCGGACGCATGACCACCGAAGAAGCGCGCGACGTGGCGCTGCTGTTACGCGCCGGCGCGCTGGCTGCGCCCATGGACATCATTGAGGAGCGCACCGTGGGACCCAGTCTCGGCGCCGAAAACATCTCCCGTGGCTTCAATTCAACACTGTACGGATTTCTGGCGGTCGCCGTTTTCATGAGCATTTATTACATGATGTTTGGTTTCATTTCGGTGGTGGCGCTGGGCGTGAACCTGCTGCTGCTGATCGGGCTGCTGTCGATTCTGCAAGCCACCCTGACGCTTCCGGGCATGGCGGCAATTGCGCTTACCCTCGGCATGGCAATCGATGCCAATGTGCTGATCAACGAGCGCATCCGCGATGAATTGCGCAATGGTATCTCGCCGCAGGCGGCGATCAGCGCAGGCTATGAACGTGCTTTCGGCACCATCCTGGATTCCAACGTCACTACCCTGATTGCCGGTATAGCGTTGTTTTCCTTTGGCAGCGGCCCGGTGAAGGGATTCGCCGTGGTGCTGTGCCTGGGTATTCTGACTTCGATGTTCAGCGCATTGATGGTATCGCGCGGCATGGTCAATGTGATGTACGGCAGCCGCCGCAAACTGGAAAAGGTACCCATCGGCCAGGTGTGGAAACCAACAAGCGAGAAGCGTTGATGTTTAGGAGCAGTGCGAGCATGCCCCGCACTGCCAGCAGATAAGGGTTTTACATGGAATTTTTCAGAATCAAGCGTGACATTCCCTTCATGAGCTGGGGGAAATACACCACCGCCATCTCGCTGGCGACTTTTATCCTGTCGGTATTTTTTCTCGTCAGCAAGGGTCTGAACCTGGGTGTCGATTTTACCGGCGGCACGGTGATGGAAGTCGGCTATAGCCAGACTGCCGACCTCAACCGGGTACGCGATGTTGTTGCCAAACTGGGGATGGGGGATGCCAGCGTGCAGAATTTCGGCACTTCGCGCGATGTCCTGATCCGCCTGCCTGCCAAACCGGAAATCTCCAGTGCCCAGTTATCCGAGACAGTGATGGCGGCATTGCGGCAGGATGACAGTTCGGTGGAGATGCGCCGGGTGGAGTTTGTCGGCCCGCAAGTTGGAGAAGAGCTGGTTGAAAACGGCGCACTCGCGCTGCTGGTCGTGTCGTTCGGCATCGTCGCTTACCTGGCGATGCGTTTCGAGTGGAAATTCGGTGTTGCCGGCATCATTGCCAACTTGCATGACGTGGTGATCATTCTCGGCTTCTTTGCATTCTTCCAGTGGGAATTCTCGCTCACTGTGCTGGCTGCAATACTGGCGATCCTGGGTTATTCAGTGAACGAATCGGTGGTGATATTCGACCGGATACGCGAAAACTTTCGCAAGATGCGCAAGGCTACGGTGGCGCAGACCATAGACAACGCGATTACCCGCACCATGTCGCGCACCATCATCACTCACGGCAGCACCCAGATGGTGGTGGTCTCGATGCTGCTGTTCGGCGGCGAGGCGCTGCATTACTTCGCAATGGCGCTTACCATTGGTATTCTATTTGGAATTTATTCTTCGGTGCTGGTTGCAAGCCCTCTCCTCATGTTGTTGGGCGTATCGCGTGAGGATATTGTCAAACCGGAAAAGAAGAAGGAAGAAACAGAAGCGCTGCCCTGAAGCATCCCTGCTTCCATCCTTCTCCCCAGAGAAGAAAAATGCGCGCATAGTGCAATGATGTGGAGTCACTGGTAGCACATCAACCGCGCTTCAAATCAACTCGAGGTGAAGCAGCTTGTACGAAATCATCGATTGGATTGTCCGCACCGTAGGTGGTCTCGGTTATCCGGGCATATTCATCATGATGTTCCTGGAATCCAGCTTCATTCCTTTTCCCAGCGAAGTAGTCATGATCCCGGCCGGCTATCTCGCCTACAAGGGTGAGATGAACCTGCTGCTGGCTATTCTGGCCGGAACCTTGGGCAGCCTGGCGGGGGCCTTGTTCAACTACTACCTTGCCATCAAGCTGGGACGTCCGTTCCTGCTGCACTATGGAAAATACGTCATGTTCAATGAGGCCAGCTTGCAGAAGATGGAGGATTTTTTCGCGCGCCATGGCCATATTTCCACCTTCACTGGCCGGTTGATACCGGTAGTGCGCCAGTATATTTCGCTGCCGGCTGGTCTGGCGCGGATGAATCTGGCAGTTTTCAGTTTCTATACCAGCCTGGGTGCCGGTATCTGGGTCACCATCCTGGCGTTGCTGGGTTACTTCATCGGCGATAACGAGATGCTGATCCGGGAATACCTGCGCGACATCATCGTCATTCTGGCTGTCGCCATCATTCTCGGAATCACCGCCTACTGGCGCTGGCAGCGTAACAACGGCCGCTAAGGAAGGGAACTGCTGAACGAGTCCTACGTCGGCACGATGGCGGTTTTGCGGGATGAGTTACGACAAAATCTGGCGCTTGCTGTATTGTGCAAACTGCTCCGGTGCCAAGTGAGCATGCCGTGTCTTAATTCGTAGGTTGAGCGTTCGGATCGCCCACGACCTGCCAAATAAAAATCAGGGGGGCTACAGGCCAAGGCTTGTAGCTCCTTTTTTCTTGTTTATTTGTGCTTATAATCCTGACGATGATGCTCATGGCAACTGCGCTACTTTGTAACCGGGATGTCTCTTGCGGGTGCCCGGCATATGCGCGGGAGCAGTATGAAAAATCAAGGAGATCTATTTGCTACTAATACGTGATGATCGCAAGATCAGCATTATCGGCGGCTTGCTGTTAGTGGGGTTAACCTTGGTGACGGGCATCGCGGTCTATGGCGTGATGCGGCAACAGATTGAATCCACTCTCGGCAGGGGCCTCGACGTGGCGTTGCAGGGCAAGGCACGCCTGTTTGAAAGTCAGATCGAGGAAGGTCTGGCAAATACGCGTGCCGTGGTCAACCGGCCTTTTCTGGTTCAGTCCATGCAGCAGCTCAATGCGCAACCGGATAACGCCAGCGCATTGCACGACTTGGAACTGAACGTTAATTCATTGCTGCGGGCCGACTTCACGGCGGCATCTGTTTACGGAGTACGTGGCAATAAATTGGCGCAAGTGGGCCGCTTTTCTTCGAACCAGACCCCGTCGCTGCCACTGCATAGCCATAACAACACATCCCTGTTGTGGGACGGGCAGTTCATTCTGCGTACCACTGAGGGCGTGCTGGATCAGAATGGACGCCGCATTGGCAGCATCACGACGGAAAAAGACCTGCCGCAACTGACCCGCAGCTTCAGTAAAATAAGGGAGATCGGTAAAACCGGCGAATTCATGCTGTGCGCGCCGCCAGGAGATGACGGGCAGGGAATGGCATGCCTTTTGAGCCAGCTTGGTGGTGTGAAATTCCAGCATTTACCGCGCGCGGTCGGGGGCGTACCACTGCCAATGAATTATGTGCTGGAAGGGAAAAGCGGTGTTATAACTGTGAAAGATTACCGCCAGGTGCCAGTAATTGCGGCATACGCGCCGCTGGGCGCGTTCGGCCTCGGTATGGTGCTCAAACTGGACGAGGAAGAGCTGTTCAGGCCGGTAACTGAACAGTTAAAAATCATCGTCTTATATCTCATCGGGCTGATAATCACCGAGATACTGCTGCTGTACTGGCTGGTACGCAAACTGATCAGGTCGGAGCAGGAAGCACGGGATGCCAAGGAAAGCGCCGAGCAATTTTCCGCGGAGCTGAGTCACAAGGAACTTGCACTGCGCGAACGTTTGAAGGAGATCACCTGCCTCTATGAAATTCGTCGAGGCATGGGGTTGGAACTGTCGGTGGATAATGTCTGCCAGCAGATTTTTCAGCATCTGATACCCGCAATGCAGTTCCCGGAAATTGCTGCGGCTGTGATCGAACTCGATGGCAGGCGATTCATCTCCGGGAATCATGACCAGAGTCTTACACACGAGTTGCAGTCGAACATTAGTGTCAGCGGCGAGGTCTGCGGCCAATTGCGCGTATCCTATCCTGAAGACAGGCCATTCCTGGTACTGGAAGAGCAGAGACTCATCGATGCCATCGCGAGTGATCTGGAGAGGTGGCTTGAGCGCAAGCAGATCGACGAAGTGCTACGCGAGCGTTTGAAGGAGATCACCTGTCTCTACGAAATTCGTCGTGGCATGGGGTTGGAATTGTCGGTGGATAATGTCTGTCAGCAGATTTTTCAGCATCTGATACCCGCAATGCAGTTCCCGGAGATTGCTACCGCCGTGATCGAACTCGATGGCAGGCGATTCACCTCCGGGAATCATGGCCAGGGTCTTACACAAGAGTTGCAATCGAACATCAGTGACAACGGCAAGGTTCGCGGCCAATTGCGCGTAGAACGAAATCCAGCATGTACATGCTGGTCTGTGATTAGTGTCAACGGCAAGGTCTGCGGCCAATTGCGCGTGTTCTATCCTGAAGACAAGCCATTCCTGGTGCCAGAAGAGCAGAGACTCATCGACGCCATTGCGAGTGATCTGGAGAGCTGGCTTGAGCGCAAACGTTTGGAGCAGGCACTGGTTTCTGTAGCGGAGGAACACCAGCGTTTGATCGGACAGGAGTTGCACGACAATCTTGGCCAACAGATTGCGGCGATTGGCTATCAAGCCAAAGCTCTAGAGAAAAAAATATCTGCTTTGGGAAGCGTGGATGCAGCAATAGTCGCCGCTTCCATTGCGACACAAGCGCAGATCGCCGTGATGCAATGCAAGCAGCTTGCACAGGGGCTGCTTCCGTTTGAACTGGAGACCAACGGCCTGATAGCCACGTTGCAGGAATTTGCATCGAGAATCGCAATCACCTATAAGATTACTTGTGACTTTGTGTGCAAAAATGAAATCCTCATCAACGATAACAATATTGCGCTTAATCTTTATCGAATTACCCAGGAGGCTGTCAACAATGCAATACGTCATGGTGATGCGCAACATCTGACAATTTCACTGGCCTTTGAGGAAGGAATACTCCGTCTGTCGATATGCGACAATGGCACCGGCTTTGCTGGTGTTGACACAAAGCACGGATCGGGTATGGGCATTAAAATTATGCAGTATCGCGCCAGGCAAATCGGCGCAACACTTGAGTTCCTGGCGCGCGCCGAAGGCGGCACGGAAGTGCGGTTAGAAATGCGGATGGTCTAGTATGTCAACCTTGAAAGCGCAAGTGATGCTGGTAGATGATCATGCCATGTTGCGGCATGGCATGGCGATGCTCATCAATGCCGAACCTGATATGGAGGTGTTTGCCGAAGCCGGTGATGGTGATGAAGCATTGGCCATACTCAAGACGGGACATCATGTCGATATCATTTTGGTGGATGTGTCTCTCAAGACCCGCTCCGGCCTTGATCTGATAAAAAGCATGCACATGCTGATTCCCGCATTGCCCGTGCTCGTTGTCTCCATGCATGATGAAGCGGTTTATGCCGAACGCGCTTTGCGGGTTGGTGCGCGTGGCTATGTGATGAAGCAGGAGCCAGGCGAAGTGCTGGTAGCCGCTATTCGCGAGATATTGAAGGGAGACATTTATCTGAGTAAGCAAATGCATGCCAAGCTGTTGAATCGGGTCGTGACCGGACATTCAGAACCTGAGCTGCTGATCAATAGCTTGACCCCCAGTGAGTTTGAAGTACTGCATTTGATTGGATCCGGGCATAGTAGTCAGGAAATTGCCAAGTTGCTTAATCGCAGTATTAAAACTATCGAAACGCATCGCTTCAATATTCGTACCAAGTTGAATTTGAAAGATGGTGCCGATTTGATACGTTATGCCACCCATTGGATCTCGGAAGAGCATTAAGAAGATCGGGAAGGTGTTGCCTTCTAATGGTTTCCCTTAGTATAAAACCAAGGTTTCCCCAATATACTCCGTAGTGTTGACCGAGGTAGGATGAGTTTGTGTCAATTTTTTCTCATTCTATTTGGAGTCATCGCTATCATGAAAACGGAAAAACTTTTTGCAATTTTATCTATGCTTGGCCTGCTGGCTTCGAGCGCACACTTGGGTGCTTCCGAAGTACAGAATGCTGATACCCGCAATGAAATACAGAACACCGGAGTGACTCGTAGCTACCACGAGAATTTGGCTAAAGATTATGAGGCTAATGCCAAGGAAATATTGGTAAAGTTAGAAGAAAAGAGAAAGTTACTCGAAGACTATGACAGCCATAGCCAATATCTTGGCAGGCAGGGTCAGGATCTTCATGCGCATACTTGGGCCATGGTAAACAGGTATGAGAGAGCTGCAGAAGAAGCCTTAAACAAGGCCACCCTTCACCGGAAAATAGCATCGGAACTCGCGAAGCGCGATTACGCCACCCCGGCAGAAACACCTAGCCAGAGAAACAACCGGGAAAACAAGGCCAAGGTCGGACCAGACTCCACAGACAAGATTGGGAGTCCCGGTCAAGCCTTATAAAGGGATGCAGGCAGACACTGAATTAGGCAACAGTGCCGGCTGTCACCACGCCACTTTCCGACTCTCTACTTAACCAAATTCACAAGAGGAGACTTTGTGAATACAAATGTAAGAAGACTCTACGCAACTTTGTTTATGCTGGGTCTATTGTCTTCCTGTGCGCAACTGGGTTCTTTCGAAGTACAGAATGACGATACTCGCAAGGCCGCACAGAATGCCAGAACCCCTGTTGACCACGATAATCTAGCAAAGTACTTTGAAAATTCTGCCAAAGAAATGCAGGTAAAGGCGGAGGAGCAAAGAAAACTGCTGCAGCATTATGAGGATAAAAGCTATCTCTATGGCTCAAACGGACAAATTTTCCAGGCGCATACTTCAGCGATGATTCGCAGTTACGAACGCGCCGCAAGGGAAAATCTGAACGAGGCCGTTTTCCACCTGAAAATGGCGGCGGAACTCGCGAAGCGCGATTATGCCGCCCCAGCAGAAACACCTAGCCAGCGAAACAATCGGGAAAACAAGGCCAAGGTCGGACCAGACTCCACAGACAAGATCGAGAGTCCCGGCAAAACTCTATAAAGGAATGTGGATACATGAGCCGGTCAAGATGGCGAGGTAGTCTGTCTGGATCATAAGTGATTCTAATGGGTACAGCAGCCTTGCTCCTATGCGGACTGTGTGAGCGAGGCCCACTTTTGTGGACGGGCAAGTTGATGTTACTTTATCAACTTGTTAGGAGAATCCATGAAACGTATCCCTCGTCGTATTTTCACC
>JAYUYT010000056.1:0-5914 GCA_043752345.1 Nitrosospira sp. | reverse complement strand
CTTTCTCTGCGGGGGGTACCTCCATGCCCACCAGCACGCGGCCGTAATCAGTACCATGGTTGCGGTAATGAAACAGGCTGATGTTCCAGTGGTGGCTCATGCTGTCCAGGAACTTCATCAGCGCGCCGGGACGATCGGGAAACTCGAAACGATAAAGAATTTCATTCTTTACCCCGTGTGCGCGTCCACCCACCAGATGACGCACATGCAGTTTCGCCATCTCATTGTCGCTGAAATCTTCAGCATGCAGGCCGCTTTTCTCCAGGCTCTTGATCAGCTTTGCCGCTTCATCACGATCGCGCACCGACACACCGACAAACACATGCGCCACTTTTGGATCAGAATAGCGATAGTTGAACTCCGTGATGCTTTTCGTCCCCAGCATGGCGCAGAATTTCTTGAAACTGCCAGGCTTCTCTGGAATCGTCACCGACATCACCGCTTCGCGCTGCTCGCCCAATTCCGCCCGTTCGGAAACATGACGTAGGCGATCAAAATTCATGTTGGCACCAGAGGCGATCGCTACCAAGGTCTTGCCGCGAATTTTCCCGCGCTTGGCATAAACCTTGGCGCCTGCGATGGAGAGTGCGCCAGCAGGCTCCAAAATGGCGCGAGTGTCTTCGAACACATCCTTGATCGCGGCGCAGATGGCATCAGTGTCAACCAGGATGATCTCATCCACCAGCTCACGGCACAGGCGGAAAGTCTCTTCACCCACTTGCTTCACCGCCACACCGTCCGCAAACAGTCCCACCTGGGTAAGTTTGACGCGGCGCCCCTCCTGCAACGACCGGTACATGGAATCGGCATCGACCGGCTCGACTCCAATAACTTTGATTCCCGGGTACAGCCTTTTAACGTACGCGGCGATGCCTGAGATAAGCCCGCCGCCACCAATCGGCACAAATATGGCGTGGATGGCGCCGGTGTGCTGACGCAGGATCTCCATGCCGATGGTGCCCTGCCCTGCGATGATATCGGGATCGTCGTAAGGGTGTACAAAAGTGGCGCGTTCCTCTGCCGCGAGTTTCAGTGCTTGTGTATAGGCTTCGTCATAAGCATCGCCGTGCAGCAGCACGGTCGCGCCGCGCGCCTCAACTGCCTGTATCTTGATTTGCGGCGTAGTGGTGGGCATCACGATAGTGGCGCGGCAATTAAGCCGCTGCGCCGCCAGCGCCACCCCTTGTGCATGGTTGCCCGCGGAAGCCGCCACCACACCTCGTTTGAGCTGGGCAGATGAAAGTTTGACCATTTTGTTGTAGGCCCCACGCAATTTGAATGAGAACACCTGCTGCATGTCCTCGCGCTTCAGCAGCAACCGGTTATGCATGCGGGCAGACAGATTGGGGGCAAACTCCAAGGGGGTTTCTACCGCCACATCATAAACCTGGGCGGTGAGAATTCTTTCGAGATAATCATTTTTCATCTGGACGCGCACTTGAAGAGTCAGAAGTTGAAGCGAATTCTAGCATGTTGAAGAGCGTATCTAGAATTCAGATTAATTGTTAAATTTCACGGATGGGGCTATTCTAACGGCTGGTCAAGAGTTTTTATCGGCGCAAGGACATCATGACACAAGATGAACAAAAACGCGCGGTTGCACAAGCCGCTATTCAGCACATTCCCGCTGGTTGCATTGTCGGCGTGGGGACCGGTTCTACTGCGAACTATTTCATAGAAGAGCTGGCCAAGATCAAGCATAAAATTGAAGGCGCAGTAGCAAGTTCCGAAGCGACTGCCCAACGCCTCAGAAGCCATGGTATCGAAGTCATGGACCTGAACAGTGTCAATGAGCTCCCGCTGTATGTAGACGGCGCGGACGAAGTCACCGAGCACCTGCACATGATTAAAGGGGGTGGCGGGGCATTGACACGGGAAAAAATCGTCGCTGCGGTAGCAAGAAAATTTGTCTGTGTCGCCGACCAGAGCAAATTAGTGGAGGTACTCGGCGAATTTCCGCTACCAGTCGAGGTCATTCCGATGGCGCGCAGCTATGTTGCACGCGAAATTGCACGACTGGGTGGACAACCCATGCTACGCCAGGGATTTACTACCGATAACGGTAACGTAATTCTGGATGTGCGCGGCCTGCAAATCCTCAACCCGGTGGAATTGGAAACAGCGCTCAACCAGATAACTGGTGTCGTGACCAATGGGTTGTTCGCGCGACGTGGGGCCAACGTGTTGTTGCTCGGCACTGACAACGGTATCCGGACGATTGCCATCTGATGTGGGCAGCAACAAAATTGTCATAACTGGTGAGTATCATTTCTGTTTCTGACCGAACAAAAGGTGTGCAATGACAATTAGCGAACATATATCCAAGCAATTTGACGCCGAACTGGAGGCGGTACGTTCGAGCGTGCTGCAAATGGGCGGGTTGGTAGAAGAGCAGATCGAACAAGCCGTCAAAGCGCTTACCACCGGCAATATTGACCTGATCGAGCAAGTTATCGCCGATGATCACCGCGTCAATGCGATGGAAGTATCAATAGACGAAATTTGTAGTCAGATCATTGCGCGCCGACAACCCACTGCCGGCGATTTACGCATGATCATGACGGTCATCAAAACCATTACCGATCTGGAACGTATCGGCGATGAAGCGGCAAAGATCGCACGCATGGCAAAG
Source organism: Nitrosospira sp. (assembly GCA_043752345.1). Lineage (GTDB taxonomy): Bacteria > Pseudomonadota > Gammaproteobacteria > Burkholderiales > Nitrosomonadaceae > VFJL01. The sequence goes on along the minus strand of JAYUYT010000056.1, from coordinate 3,282 downwards.
CTAATATACGCCGCTGGCCGCACGCACATGCCGCGTTTCATCGAGATCAGGCATGTCGCCAACATCGCACTGGAAATGTTGCGCAAATCGTTGGATGCTTTTGCCCGGCTGGATCTGGCGGCGGCAGCCCAGGTTGTGCGACAGGATGAACTGGTGGACGAAGAGTTCCGCTCCATCATACGGCAGCTAATCACTTTCATGATGGAAGATCCGCGCAAGATCTCCACCTCGTTAGAAATTCTGTTTGCAGCGAAGGCCATTGAGCGCATCGGCGACCACGCCAAGAACATGTCGGAATATGTGGTCTATCTGGTCAAGGGCAAGGATGTGCGGCATGTAACCGTCGAGGAGATCGAGCGCGAGGCGCAAGAATAAGTAGTTTAGTCACTTTCTGAATTTCAACCAGGAACCCATGACTGAATATTCCACCTTGGCTGCGGTTGATCTTGGCTCCAACAGCTTTCGTCTGCAAGTGGCGCGAGTGGTGGGTGACCAAATATATCCGCTGGACAATTTACGGGAAATGGTGCGCCTTGCTGCCGGACTCACTGCCGACAAACGACTGGATGAGGATTCCCAAGCTCGTGCATTGGTTTGTCTGAAACGCTTTGGCGAACGTCTGCGGGGTTTCCCGCTGCATACCGTACGTGCGGTCGGCACCAACTCATTACGCGTGGCAAAAAACGCCTCCGCATTTCTGAAAAAAGCTGAGGCTGCTCTGGGATTCCCCATTGAGGTCATTGCCGGACGCGAGGAAGCGCGGCTTATTTATTTGGGCGTTGCCCATGGCCTACCGGTTTCCAGCAACAATCGCCTGGTCGTTGATGTCGGCGGCGGCTCTACCGAATTTATCATTGGCAGCCGTTTAAAGCCGGTCAAGCTGGAGAGTCTTTATATGGGCTGCGTCAGTCACAGCCTACGCTTTTTCCCGGATGGAAAAATCACCAAAGGTGCGATGAAACAAGCGGAGCTGGCGGCGCGTACTGAAGTGCAGACTATTGCTACCGAGTTCTCCGGTGACCGGTGGCAAGATGCATTCGGCTCCTCCGGCACGGCACGCGCACTGGGCGATATTTTGAAACTAAACAACTTCGGTGATGGCGGTAGCAGCGGGGATATCACCGAGGAAGGACTGGAAAATTTCCGGGATTATCTGCTTAAAGTCGGCGATAGCAGAAAATTTGAAATTGCCGGTTTACGCGCTGAGCGCGCGCCTGTCATCGTCGGCGGATTTGTCATTATGTCTGCAGTATTTTCTGAACTGGGTATTCGCCGCATGTCGCAGGCAATGGGAGCACTACGCCAAGGCGTACTCTATGACCTGCTGGGACGTTTCCATAACCATGACATGCGCGAAGTAACGGTGCGACAATTCATGCGACGCTACCAAGTAGACCCCACCCAGGCAGGGCGAGTAGAGTCGCTGGCATTGACGCTGGGAAAACAGTTGCTGACGGGCTCTCCTGACGAAACAGAAGATGCCCTGCGAATTCTGTCATGGGCAGCACGATTGCATGAAGTTGGTATTTCGGTGGCTCACTCTGGCTACCATAAACATTCCGCGTACATTCTTGGTAATGCCGACATGCCCGGTTTCTCAAAAATGGAACAAGCGCGCTTGAGCCTGCTCACGCTCGCCCATCGGGGCACTCTCGGCAAAACACGGAATCTGGTCGCAGCGCTGCCGGATTTGAAACTGCTGTTCGCGCTGCGACTGGCGGCACTGTTTCACCGCAGCCGCAGTGATATTGAATTGCCCCGGCTAGAAGTGTTTCTTGGCGATACCGAATGTGCGTTACGCATCGAACACGAATGGCTGGAGCGCAATCCTTTGACCGACACCGCATTACACTCCGAGGTTGAGGAATGGGCGACTCTTGGTCTCGATTTGCGCATTAAAGATTGGTCGGAAGAGGGCAAGACCGGCAAGGCAGATAAATCGATCAGGAGCACTGCGGGCACATAACTTCCAGACATTAGACCCATGCCATCCCACACCAAAAAACGATCCACTAAGGCCGGACTACCTCCAGGTACACTGGTACATATCGGTGAAAAGAAAGCTTCTGCATCCAGCGCCACTCTGCTGGATTACGATGAGGGTGACATGCGCGAATGCGATATAACCGCTGCTGATCTTGCCGATAAGGTCAAGACTGTGCGCGGTACCGTGTGGATCAATCTTCATGGCTTGGGCGATACCGCCATGCTGGAACAAATCGGTGCCAGTTTCGGCCTGCACCCACTAGTGCTGGAAGACATACTCAACACCGAGCAGCGCTCCAAACTGGAAGACTATGGTGATTATCTCTACGTGGTATTGAAAACCTTCGGTTATGAAAACAAGGGTGCGCAGGATAAAATTGGCTCGGACCAAATCAGTCTAATTCTGGGGAAAAATTTCGTGCTGTCGTTTCTTGAAACCGATAGCGCTCAGTTCCACTCTGTGCGTGAACGACTGCGTTCTGGCAAAGGACAAGTCAGAAAATCTGGTGCAGATTTTCTGATGTATAGCCTGATTGATGCCATTGTAGACAGTTATTTCGTCATTCTGGAGCAGATCGATGAAAGAACTGAAGCATTGGAAATGGAGCTGATCGCCCATCCACAACCCAGCACTCTGCATTCAATTTACCATCTCAAGCGCGAAGGCGTTTTTTTACGCAGGGCATTGTGGCCATTGCGCGAAGTCATCAGCTCCCTGCAGCGTGGCGATTCGCCGCTATTCAGCCGCAATACGTTGCTCTATCTACGTGATGTGTATGACCATACTATTCATATCATCGAATCGATCGAATCTCTGCGTGATCTGACAGCAGGCATGCTCGATATTTACATATCCAGTGTGAGCTACCGCATCAGTACGGTGATGAAGGTTCTCACCGTCATCACCACCATATTCATGCCGCTGGCGCTAATCGCCGGCATTTATGGCATGAACTTCAAGCATATGCCGGGGTTGGCGTGGGACTGGGGGTTTTTTGCGGTACTGGGGATAATGGTGGCAATCAGCATCGGTATGCTGGCGCTATTCCGCCGGAAAAAATGGTTGTAGCGGAACAGGACTGCCACCACATCATCACTACATCCCAACATAGCCATGCACGCCAATTCCGGGAAATGGAAAGACACGAATCACCATAGCACAAGACACAAGAGTGGCTTTTTTTACTCTTCCCCCGATTCAAATTTCTTGACAGGTGTTGGGTGAGGGATTAGGCTACGGGGGTCGTTGGAATGAGCTATTCTGGGATGGCGGGATAGGGACAGACGGCCACGAAC
>JAYUYT010000055.1:0-5940 GCA_043752345.1 Nitrosospira sp. | reverse complement strand
TTGTCACGAAACCGCAATAATGTTTTCATACCATTGCAACGTTGCAGCAGAGAATTTCGACTAATCACAGGAAGAAGCTGATGGCAGCGACAATACTGGTAGTGGAAGATGAGCCGGCAATCCAGGAACTGATCTCGTATAGCCTGCGACAGGCCGGACATGCCGTGTTCTGCGCGGAAAATGCGGAACAGGCCATGACAATAGTGAATGATGCGCTGCCCGACCTGGTGCTGCTCGACTGGATGCTGCCGGGCATGAGTGGTATCGAGTTTGCCCGCATGCTGCGGCGCGTAGCGCGTACCAAGACTATCCCCATCATCATGCTTACCGCCCGCGCCGAAGAGAGTGATAAGGTAGCAGGGCTGGAGATTGGCGCTGATGATTACATCACCAAGCCATTTTCACCGCGTGAACTGAACGCCAGGATTAAAGCAGTACTGCGGCGGCGTTCACCGGAGATGGCGGATGAAATAATCGAAATTGGTGGGCTGCGGCTTGACCCGGCCACTCATCGCGTAACCGTAAATGATCAGGAAGTGATACTGGGACCCACCGAGTTCCGTTTACTACATTTCCTGATGTCTCACCCCGAGCGGGTGCACACCCGTTCGCAACTGCTCGACGGCGTGTGGGGCGATCATGTGTTCGTCGAAGACCGTACTGTGGATGTGCATATCCGCCGCCTGCGCAAAGCGCTGGAACCTGTCGCCAAGGACGCGCTGGTGCAAACTGTGAGAGGGTCGGGCTACCGCTTGTCCGCCGCACAGACCGCGGGTATGGGATAATATGCTGGTGGCAACTTAGGCCCGCTTCCCAGGATAATGCACGTGTCCGGCTTCCGCCAACGCCTTACCAGCATCATTTTGCTCACCATTGCAAGTGCCGGCCTGTGGTTGATACTGGGCGCCGTCCCGGCGCTGGTGTTTTACAGTGTCGCACTGCTGCTGCTGGTTATCCATCATCTGCGTCACCTGACAGCACTGGACGAGTGGTTGCAAACTCTCGTGCCCACGGCTGCCACACTGCCTGATGCCACGGGCGCATGGGGCGACGTATTTGCCCGTCTGGCACGCCTCATGCGCAGCCAGAGCCAGAGCCAGCAACAGTTGAGCACGGCATTGGAGCGTTTGCGGCGCGCCACTTCAGCGATGCCGGAAGGCGTGGTGATTCTGGATGAAGCAGACCGTATCGAATGGTGCAACCCGGTGGCTGAACAGCATTTCGGCATAGACTTCACCCGCGATAGCGGTCAGCAAATCACCTATCTGGTGCGTCAGACGCAGTTCGCCGAATATCTGGCCACCCGCAATTACAGCGAACCACTGATAGTCAGGCAACCGCGCCAGCAGGAGCTGATTCTTTCACTGCAGTTGATACCTTACGGCGATAAACAAAAGCTGCTTATCAGCCGCGATATTACCCGCCTAGAAAGTGTCGAAACTATGCGGCGCGATTTTGTCGCCAATGTCTCGCATGAGTTACGTACCCCGTTAACAGTGATTGGCGGTTTTCTCGAAACACTGTCGGAGGAAAAACAGACCGGTAGCAGGGTAGGTAAGCGGGCACTCACACTAATGGCAGACCAGACCATGCGCATGCAACGCCTGGTGGAAGATTTGCTGGCTTTATCGCGATTGGAAAATACGCAGAATCCGGTACGCGAGGAAACCGTCAATGTCGCTGAAATGTTGCGCGAGCTGTATCACGAGGCGCAGTCTCTGAGTGCCGGACGTCACCACATTAGCCTCAATCTCGATACCGATACGCAACTGCGAGGAAGCGCGGATGAATTACGCAGCGCTTTCAGCAATCTCATCAGTAATGCCGTACGCTACACTAGCGATGGCGGGGAAATAATCCTGAACTGGGGAATACATGACGACCAGGGATTATTCTCTGTACAGGACAGCGGTATAGGCATTGAACCGGAGCATCTACCGCGCCTGACCGAACGTTTCTACCGGGTAGACCGTAGCCGTTCGCGCGAAACCGGTGGCACCGGTCTGGGACTCGCTATCGTCAAACATGTGCTGAGCCGCCACCAGGCACATCTGGAAATCGCCAGCGAACCAGGCAAGGGCAGCCGTTTCAGTGCCCGGTTTCCGCAGAACCAGTTGGTAATGCCGCAGAGCGAATAGATCATGAGTGCGATGTTGCGGAAATTACCGGCACCGCATTCATGAGCAGATTGCGCCAGATTTACAAGCTACACCACCTGCTCATCGAGTCGCGCTACCCGGTGCCGCTCCTGACTATACGCGCAGAACTCGAATGCTCTCGCGCCACCGCCAACCGCGTTATCGAACAATTACGCGATCAATTCATTGCGCCGATCAAATACGATCGCGAGCGCAACGGTTATCATTATGACCTCAGAGAAGGAAAAATCCCGGAACTGCCAGCCATGTGGTTCAGTGCGCCGGAGTTATACGCGCTCCTGACCGCACAGCAACTATTGCAACAAGCCCAACCCGGGTTACTGGACGGCCACCTCAAACCATTGCGCGAACGCATCGAAAAAATCCTCACGTCCGATCATCTTGGCGGCGGCGAAAGCAGTGGAATCACCAAACGAGTTCGCATTCTCCGCATGACCGGGCGCAACATATCCGGCCAACACTTTCAAATCATCGCCAGCGCTCTGCTGCAAAGAAAACGCCTCACCATCCATTACCACAGCCGTGGCAACAATACCGAAAGCCAACGCGAAGTTTCACCGCAACGCCTCACGCACTACCGCGACAACTGGTATCTCGATGCCTGGTGTCACACCCGCAAAGCGCTGCGTAGCTTCGCGGTCGAGCGTATCCGCGCGGCAGGCACGCTTAGCCAGCGCGCACTCGATATTCCAGAAAGCAAGCTTGATGCCCATTTCGCCTCCGGCTACGGTATTTTCGCCGGTCAACCCAAACACACCGCCGTGCTGCGCTTCAGCCCCGAACGCGCCCGCTGGATAGCCGAAGAACAGTGGCACCCGCAACAGCAGGGCAAGTTACTTGCGGATGGCAGCTATGAACTCCGCATTCCGTATGCCGATCCGCGCGAGCTGGTGATGGATATTCTCAAATACGGTGCGGAGGTGGAAGTGATCAAACCGGAAGCATTGCGGTGCCATGTCGCCGATCAATTGTGCAAGGCCGCAGCCCGGTATAAAGGCGCACCGCCGTGAACAGAAAGCCGAAGACTTGAACGCACTGCCTGAAATCCAGGTGCAGATTGCTGAGGCCATGCGGGCACACTATCGGGACTGGCCCAGCCAAAAACTCCCCGCCTTGAAAGGGAAAACCCCGCTGCAAGCCATTAGGACCAGAGACGGAAAAGAAATGGTCGCTGCGCTGCTGATGGATTTTGAGCGAAGAGGCAAGCACACCAGTCCGCCCCTTGATCCCGCCATCATCGCCGAATATGGGATAACCAGCGACTTGGCCGCAGTCTTTGGGCGGCTTAGTCGAATGGCTATAACCAGCCACTTGCCACCGTTGTTTGGTGGCTTAGTGGATTGGCTAGTAGTTTCATCAGTAGTCTTATCAAAGGCTGGGGGTGTCATAAAAATTTGAGGGCAGGCTCAGATTTTGATACACCCATAGGTATACACTTTCCGGTAACCAAAAAAACCAAAAATGCCAAACATGCCAGGGCAACGAGGGGGTACGATTTTCAACTACTGGGGCAAGGCCGACCCAGCCTATCCGCTTGAACAAAAATGGCATCCACTCGCCTATCACAGCTTGGACGTGGCGGGGCACTTGGTTCGGGAGTGGTGCTAACACATGTCACAACTTGATTTGTCAGCAATAAAGTTTTGGGCAAAAACCACTAAAGATGATTTGCCGGGAATTTCCGTTTTTCACCATATGATGAACGTTGGGCTGGTTGCTGAAAATCTGATCAAGCATTACCCATACTTGCTGGAACATTTCAAAGTGAACACACGGGAAGCGGCCTTGCTTGCTGCTTTGCACGATATTGGCAAAATTTCTCAAGGCTTCCAAAGCAAGTGTGCCAAGTGGTTAGAGCAAACTGGAATGAAGGAAATCAGCACAGCGCAGGGTTGGCAGAACTTCGAAAGGTATCATGAGAAAGTCAGTCAATTCACCGTGCAAAATCTTTTGCTCCAGGATGGCATGAACACAAAAAGTGCGATCCACTGGGCAGTTGCGCCAGGAGCGCATCATGGCTACCTGCACCGCCCGGGCGAGCGTGGTCTGCAAGAAATTGCCGGTATGAAGAAAGACGAGTGGGAACAGGAACGCCAACGGGTAGCGCGACAATTGATCGAGACTCTGGCAGGAGAGCTGCCCAAGACAGAAATCAACCGGGAATCCGCGCATCTTTGGTGGTTGGCTGGTTTAATTTCAGTGTCCGACTGGATCGGTTCTGACGAAACTTATTTTCCCATTGACCGAGATCTCGAACTAGAGGAAAGCAAGAGACTGGCACAAGTTGCCGTGAAAGCCATTGGCTTCTCTCATCCTGAGGTACGAAGCGGTTTGAGTTTTGAAGAGCTATTCCCATTCCCACAAAACGATTTGCAGCATGAGGCAGCGGCTGCCATTACCGAGCCGGGGATTTACGTCATCGAAGCACCAATGGGCATGGGCAAAACCGAGGCGGCGCTGGCCTGCGCCTATCGCTTGATCTGCAAAGGCAAGGCAAGCGGCATTTATTTCGCGTTGCCTACCCAAGCCACCAGCAACCGCATCCATCTTCGCGTGGATGATTTTGTCCGCAAGATTTGGCCGGATGGTTTGGACACTCGTTTGATCCATGCCAATTCCTGGTTGATGGAAAGCCTTGGTCAGCCGGCACCTGCGGCCACCACAAAAGGCAAAGAGTCAAACGATGCCCGCGCCGGGCGCGACTGGTTTGCATCGTCCAAACGGGCACTCATCGCGCCCTTCGGTGTCGGCACGGTAGATCAGGCATTGCTTGCTGTCGTTGCAGCAAAGCATTTCTTTGTGCGCCGTTTTGGATTGGCGGGCAAGGTGGTGATATTGGACGAAGTGCATTCCTACGATTTCTACACGGGCACTTTGATTCGCGTTTTGTGCGAGACACTGGAGAAGCTGGGCTGCACGGTCATCCTGCTATCCGCCACCCTGACACCTGAACGGCGCATGGCGTTGCTGGGCAAAAACGATGCCCCTGAAACAAATGACTACCCGCTGATTAGCGGGAGGCAAAGCGACGGAGCTTTTATCACGCCACGGCCAGCGCAAGCGCCGGAAGAAAAAAAGGTACATATCGTCTTTGCTGAAAACGAAAGTGCGCTGCATGAGGCATGGAAGCAGGCGTGCAACGGCGCTTGTGTGGTGTGGATATGCAATACAGTTTCCCGCGCCCAATCTGTCTATGCCAAACTGGAAGTGTTGGCACAAAAACAAACAGAATCGCCAGCGTTTGGTTTGCTGCATTCACGCTTCCCGTACTTCAGGCGCGAGAAACTGGAAACATACTGGATGGATCTGCTTGGCAAGGTCAGTGAAAATCGGCGCGGCTGTATTCTGGTTTCCACCCAGATTGTCGAGCAAAGCGTGGACTTGGACGCGGATTTGCTGATTACCGAGCTTGCACCTACCGACATGCTGTTGCAGCGCATCGGGCGGTTGTGGCGTCATCCTCGTGAGGGGCGTTCTGTTGAACGTGCCGAATGCTGGATTCTCAAAGAGGATGCAACCTTGGACGAGTTGCGTGCCATGAAAAAGGAAGAGATTCGCAACGCACTGGGCGCGAAGGCATGGGTATATGCGCCTTATGTGTTGCTGAGATCGCTGGAAATCTGGTCGGCGCGAGATGGGCGAAATATTGCGATACCTACGGAAATTCGTGACCTATTGAAAGCCACTTATGCTGAACACGATGAAAAATCGGAAGGCTGGTTGGCATGGGAGTGTGAAATGTTAGGGAAGGGCAGTGCGTTGACATCATCTGCACTTACGG
>JAYUYT010000054.1:0-14267 GCA_043752345.1 Nitrosospira sp. | reverse complement strand
AGACGGATAAGCAAAAGCGCCTTTTCTACTCTTTTGACCTTGAAGAGCACGTTCCCCAGAATCACCTTCTCCGCGGTATTGATCGTTTCCTTGACCTGAGTGACCTGCGCCAACACCTGGCCGAGTTCTACAGCCATACCGGCAGACCCTCCATTGATCCCGAACTGATGATCCGGATGCTGATCATCGGTTACAGTTTTGGCATCCGCTCAGAACGGCGCCTGTGTGAAGAAGTACATCTAAACTTGGCCTATCGCTGGTTCTGCCGACTTGGTCTGGAAGATGCCGTACCGGATCACTCCAGTTTCTCCAAGAACCGTCATGGCCGGTTCCGCGATAGCGATACATTCCGGCATCTGTTTGAAACGGTTCTACGTCGCTGCATGTTCGAGGGGTTGGTAGGTGGCGAAGGCTTTGCAGTGGATGCCAGTATTGTCAAGGCTGATGCAAACCGTCTGGCGCAGCATGTCCGGCGATGAATTTATCGACTGGGGCAACCCGGTAACCTCACCGCGTGCAGTACGCGAGTATCTGATCGCCCTGGATGAAAACAATCCTACCGGCACCTTACCCAATCAATCTCACCGACTGACCCGGCGGCACGCTTGACTGGTGCGCCGGGAGGCCCGGCTTTCTATGCTTACTCGACCAACTATCTGATCGATCTAAAGGCCGGCATCATCATTGATGCGGAAGCCACTCCAGCCTACCGTACGGACGAAGTGAATTCGACCAAGACCATGGTTGACCGCGTGGAAGATCGGTTCGACATGAAACCTGAGCGCTTGGTGGGAGATACGGCCTATGGTACTGCGTCCATGCTGGACTGGATGGTCAATGACAAAGGGATTGCACCCCATGTGCCCGTTTGGGATAAGACGGAGCGTGATGACGATACCCTTTCGCGTAGCGATTTCCAATGGAATGCGAAGGCCAACGAATATCGATGTCCTGAGGGCCATGCGCTGCGCAGTAACTGGCGGCCACTCAAGAACCCCCGCTCGTACATTACGAAAGCCGATACCATTATCTACCGGTCAAGCCAGCCAGACTGTGCAGGCTGTTCGATGAAAGATCGTTGCTGCCCGAACACTCCATTTCGCAAGATCGCTCGCAGCATTCATGAAAGTGCGCGCGATGTGGCACGCGACATCGCCAAGACTGCTGCCTACCAACAATCACGCAAGGACAGAAAGAAAGTGGAGATGCTGTTTGCGCACATGAAACGCATCCTGAAACTTGATCGATTGCGATTACGCGGACTCAGTGGTGCACAGGATGAGTTTCTATTGGCGGCAACGGCACAGAATTTACGACGAATGGCGAAATGGTTGGCTCCGATAGCACAGGGAGGAGAGTTGATACCCGCTTAAGGGCGAGATGGGTGACAAACTTTCAATCCGCACCCAAATTGATCAGAGAAATCTGCTAAAAACCCTCGAAGTCAATTCTTAGTCCAACACCACGCTCGAAATAAAAGAGAGTTTTTCAACACAATTTGCCAGGAAGAGACAGTGGAGCGTTAGCTCCAAAGCAGCCATTCGCGCGTACGCACAGATCGAGCCATAGGTTGATTTCTTCCGTCCGTGTGCTATAAAAACGGTGGATGCGTTATCCAGTACGTCGAATTAGAGTACAGATGTTGGAGTTAGGGCGCGAAACTGTATTCCGATAACAAAGTTGGTTACCGAGAAGCGAAGGAGTTATTGACAATGTTTTGTTCGAATTGCGGTGCGGAAGTTAGTGGAAATTTATGCTCGAAGTGCGGCGCCCCTTTAAAGGATATTTCAGCCTCGTCTGCAGGGATGGCTCAAGACTGGTCACGGGAAGTTCGATACGAAAAGCTAATTGGTATTCCGGAGGTAAGGAACATGGTTAGCAGGTACGCTGCAATGGCAGAGAAATGCCTTTCTGGCGAAGAGTTTTTGGCTCTCTCCGATAAGGTTATTCCATTAGGCCTATCGCTAGAGAAACTCGGGGCGGTTGTCCAACCCATCTATGCGCAGCTTGGGGTAAAAACTGGAGATGAACACTCGGAGACCATATTGAGTCCTCCCGGTACCGTCATCGTTTCCGCTATTTGTTCGCTTGCCCGTCACGGCCAAGTATTACAACAGGTGCAGCAGTTCAAAGATGGCTGTCTTCTTGAGGCTACTCTACCTTCTGACATGTGGTCATTCGAAGGCACCCTTTACGTAAGCGTGCGCCAGACTGAAGCAGGAACGCGTGTCGATGGAGCGACTAAGATCAAAGGACAGTTGTTCGATTGGGGCAAAAGTAAGCGTTGCTTGGAAACACTCTTCGCTGACATCAAAGCTACTCCAGCATGAATCACTCTCAAGTCGCATCCCAAGCCAAGATGCCCGCAGCCTGACCCGAGTCTTTGCGACAGGCTACTGAGCTGTTGGTGACCCAAATGACCTACTCATTCACCTCTGGGATAGGCATACACCGGGCTGGCGCGAGCGCGACGAAAATGAGATTTCGCTAAATCCAGAGGCGGAGAGGAAGTTGGTGGAGCACCTCCGCAAGTTCACGGACGCACCAACGGTTGCCGCTACGCCGGGAGATAAGCACTATGCCGATCCAGATCAACTTGCGATCCAGCGCATGGTGCGCAAGCGAAAGGGTAGCTGGTGGCTGCTTCCCAAAGACCTGAAGGCCGATGGTGAAGCGGACACGGGGGGAGGTAACTAGCCTCTCCATTAACTGGAGAGCCAACAGCGTTCCGTCGCCGTCTTCTGGTTATGCCAAATATTGAACGTCTGCTTTCCAAAAGCACCACCGGCAACTTCGTGTCGGCAACGGAAGTTCATATTTCCCGATAGCAGTCGTTGATCGTTGATCTCGTTGCAGTGCTGAGGATGGGGGTCGGAAGAGATGGTGAGGCGCTATGCGCACCTGTCGGAACCGCAGCTCATGCAGCATTCCGAATTTGTCGAATGTCCTTGATGGCGCAATTTTGACACATCAGGAAAAAAGAAGGGATCAGTATTTACGCTAACCCATTGTATTTATGGTAGCGAATCCCAGATTCGAACTGGGGACCAACGGATTATGATTCCGCTGCTCTAACCACTGAGCTAATTCGCCACGCAGGTACACGGAAGAGGCCGCATTGTGCCTTCGTAGGTGTGTTCTGTCAATATTGACAAGGGGTTGCGCGTGGTTTAGCCACACAAAATAAACTATTCAGCTTGGTTCGCATGGATGGATGTGTGTTCACTTTTTGTGTTTACCTTGAATTGAGCAAGGTTGTAATGCCTCATCCCGCCAAACACGAAGTGCTTGTATAGCCTGTATAATCAACTAATGAAATTCGATATCGTCATTATTGGTGGCGGGCTGGTGGGAGCGAGTCTGGCGCTCGCGCTCAAAGACAATGGCTTGAAAATAGCCTTGGTGGAGTCACACCCTACTGCCCCGTTGCCTGCCGACACCAGCTGGGATAGCCGAGTTTACGCCATCAGCCCCGGTAGCGCTGCGTTTCTGCAAACCCTCGGCGTATGGCAGGCGCTCGACACCACACGCATAACGCCGGTTTACGAGATGGTGGTATTTGGAGATGACAGCGCCGCACGGCTTGATTTTAGCGCTTACGATACTGGTTTGACGGAGCTTGCTTTCATTGCGGAAAACCGTCAGCTTCAGGCCGCTGTGTGGAATGCACTCAAGCACCAGGAAAAAGACCTAACAATTTTCTGTCCTGCACAATGTACCTCAATCGCCTGGAACGAATCCCAGGTTGATTTGCAATTGGCAGATGGCAGCGTGTTGCAGGCCGCATTGATTGTCGGTGCCGATGGCCTGAATTCCTGGGTACGGAACCAAGCAGGAATCGAAGTTTCACGGCATTCCTATCAACAAATCGGTGTGGTGGCAAATTTCAGTACAGAGTTATCTCACCGCAACATTGCCCACCAGTGGTTTCGCCGGGACGGAGTGTTGGCATTGCTGCCGCTGCCAGACAAGCTGGTATCGATGGTGTGGTCGGCAAATGAAGAACAGGCCAAGGTGCTGCTCGATTTATCGGAAGCAGAGTTGTGTCGGCAGGTTGCTGAAGCTTCCTGCCACACGCTGGGTAAACTGCAGCTTGTTACGCCACCGGCCGCATTTCCGCTGAATTTCGTGCATGTAAAAGAACTGGTGCGACCTCGTCTTGCACTTATTGGCGATGCCGCTCACGGCATCCATCCTCTGGCTGGACAAGGTGTGAATCTGGGCTTGCGCGATGCGCGCGCTCTGGCTGCAATTCTCAATGCACGTGAATTGCAGGCGGATTGTGGCGATTACCTGCTGCTGCGTCGTTATGAACGGGCGCGCAAGGAAGACATCATGGCAATGGAGCTTGCCACCGACAGCCTGCAGAAATTGTTCAATAATGCCAACCCTACACTTGCCCGTTTGCGCAATTTAGGGTTCGGCATCACCAACCAGTTGCCGCTGATAAAAAACCGCTTGATGCAGCATGCGCTGAGTTGAGTTTTTTAAGGGCGCAATCTGGCAGCACGAATATGCCATCGTATATTTTTTGGACTGGAGCAATTATGGTTATGCGCTTAAGTTTTTTGCTTCCTTTTGCACTGTTATGTTTTTTTTCCGGTGCGGCTGTTGCTGATGAGGCGTCGCTGAGAAAGGCGCTGCAACCCCACTTCCCTGGCGACAAGATTGAAAGTCTGAAGAAAACTCCGTATTTTGGATTATACGAAGTGGTGGTTGGAGGCGGGCTATTCTATACCGACGAGAAGGCGAGTTACTTTTTCTCCGGCCATGTGATTGATCCAAAAACCGGGCAAAGTCTGACCGATGGGCGCCTGCAACAGGTCAAGGAATCGCGGCGGATAAGCATTGATTCCCTGCCGCTGGAGTTGGCAATCAAAGCAGTCAGGGGCAACGGCAAGCGCCGGGTCGCTGTTTTCTCTGATCCGAATTGTCCTTATTGCAAGCGTTTGGAAACCGAGCTGAGCAAGATCACCGATGTCACTGTCTACACGCTGCTTTATCCGGTGCTGGGTAGTGGCTCGGTCGCGACAGCTACAGCAATATGGTGTTCTGCAGACCGGCTCAAAGCTTGGGATGATTTCATGCTGAAAGGCATCGCCCCGACCGCAAAGAGCTGCGAAACACCGATCGCCACGCTTATTCAGGTGGGTCAGAAACACAGTGTGAGCGGCACTCCGACGTTGATTTTTGCCGATGGATCGGTTGCGCCAGGAATGATACCCGGTGAAATGATCGAGAAGAAGCTGAACGCCGTACCGGCAAAATGAAGTGACTGCGTACCCGAACTTATGGGGTATAACCACTCGGCATTAACACCCACATTTTGCCACTCTGTTTCATTTTCCCCGCCTGATTCCCTGCTTCCGGGCCAAAGCCCCAGAAGAAATCGGCACGCACACCGCCTTTGATGGCGCCCCCGGTATCTTGCGCCACCATCAGCCGTTGTAGCTGTTTGTCGCTGTTGGGCCAAGTAGTGGCAAGAAATACCGGTGCACCCTGGGGTATGGCGCGAGGATCAATAGCAAGGCTTCTGCCCGCAGTCAGAGGCACGCCGAGTGCGCCCAGCGGCCCCGGCAGGTTGGCAGGCAACTCACGGAAAAAAACATAGCTCGGATTTTGCTGCAGCAATTCGTTCAGCTTGTCCGGATTTTTCTGCCCCCATGCCTTGATTCCTTGCATGGAAGCTTTCTCCAGCGCCAACTCACCGCGTTCCACCAGCAGTCTACCGATGGATTTATACGGGTGGCCGTTTTGCTCCGCGTAACCGATGCGCATGATTTCGCCGTTTTCTAGCTCTATCCGGCCAGATCCCTGGATTTGCAGGAAGAATAATTCAACCGCGTCCTCCACCCATACAAGCTCGCGTCCTTGTAACGCTGCTGTGCCCTTGCCCATACCATTTTCGATCTCGGCACGGCTGTAATAAGGCACCACCTTGCGTCCCTGCAAACGTCCGCGCAAGCGCATGTTCTTGAGTTCTGGATAAAGTTCACCCAGATCGACCACGAGAAGCTCATCGGGCGTGGCATAGAGCGGATAACGATAACGTCCGTAAGGCTTGCGGCTACCTTTCAGCAACGGTTCATAATAGCCAGTGATCAGGCCATCGCTGCCACCATCGGCATTCACTACCTGATGCGGAACAAAACGGTTCTCGAAGAATTGTCGCAGCGTGGTGCTATCCGGCTGTTGCATTGAAGCGGCCTGGGTGCAGGTTTCCTGCCACAGTGGCCGATTCATTAACACGGTGCAACTGCGCAGGAATGCATCCCATGCGGGCAGAATATCGTCATCCGTCCAGCCCGCTAGCGCACTCCAGTCGGTTGCTTTGAGCGTGGCAATGGCAACGGGTGGAATCGACACCAGCGGAGATTTCTCCGGAACAACCGGCACCGTAGTGCAAGCACCGA
This sequence comes from Nitrosospira sp., assembly GCA_043752345.1. Lineage (GTDB taxonomy): Bacteria > Pseudomonadota > Gammaproteobacteria > Burkholderiales > Nitrosomonadaceae > VFJL01. Next base: position 7,854 of record JAYUYT010000054.1, on the reverse strand, counting down.
GCAGCAGCAACAATGCAGCGCCTAGCAAACTTAATTGGTTTTTCATTGGATATTGGTTAAAGTCGTATTCAGTAAATATACAACAATGGTCAGAATATGTGGATATTCCTGCTGGAAATAGGTGTGGTTCTTGTGATTATATTTGGCTTTGTATGGTGGACCAGGCCGCGCAAAAAAGACGATGAGAAAAAAGACTAGAATCTGCTCAGGTGATTTGTGATCGCTACAAACTGCGCCACCGACAAATTCTCCGCCCGCAGTCTGGGATCAATTTCTAGTGCCACATAGTCTTCTGGTTTGAGGTAGCCATGCAGTGTATTGCGCAGGGTTTTGCGCCGCTGCGAGAAGGCGGCAGAGACGATCCCGGCAAATAATTTTTCCTTGCTTGGTTCGATAGGCGCTTGCCTGAGCGGAGACATGCGCACAATGGCGGATTCTACTTTCGGCACGGGGCGGAAGGATTCCGGCGGGACGCTGAAAAGTTGCTCCATTTCGAAGCGGCATTGCAGCATCACGGAAAGTCGCCCGTAATCCGGGGTGGAAGGCGCGGCTACCATGCGTGCCACCACTTCTTTCTGCAGCATGAAATGCATGTCACGGATATTTGCCGCGAAGCTGCTCAGGTGAAACAGAATCGGCGTGGAAATGTTGTAGGGCAGGTTGCCAACCACCCGCAGATTATTTCCGAACACGGAGAAGTCAAATTCCAGCGCATCGGCAGAGTATATCGTCAGCTGCTCTGCAGGAAACTCCTGCCGCAGGCGTTCGACAATATCACGGTCAATTTCCACCACGTGCAGATGGTTGAGCGCTTGCAGCAACGGCCGCGTCAATGCACCCAGTCCCGGGCCAATTTCCACCAGCAGATCGTCTTTGGCCAGGTGTATGGCGAAAATAATATCCGCCATGATCCGGGTATCAACTAGAAAATTCTGGCCGAAGCGCTTGCGGGGAATGTGGCGCATGACTTAAGGTTTTCTATTTCCAGCCAGCGTCACGGCCAGTCCAATTGCCACCAGCAGGCTGCCCGGATCAGCGCGCCCGGTTGCAGCCAGATCCAGCGCAGTACCGTGATCCACTGAAGTGCGGATGAAGGGTAATCCCAGCGTGACGTTGATACCGCTGCCAAAGCTGGCATGCTTCAACACTGGCAACCCTTGGTCGTGGTACATGGTAAATATGCAATCATAATTCTGCAGTTGCGAGGGATTAAACAGGGTATCGGCTGGTAGCGGGCCGGTCAGTTGCATGCCTTCGGCGCGCAGCTGGTCCAGTACCGGAATGATGATGTCTATTTCTTCGCGCCCAAGATGGCCGGATTCGCCTGCATGTGGATTCAATCCTGCCACCGCAATGCGTGGTCTGGCAATGTCGAAGCGCGTACTCAGGTCGTGCTGAATGATGCGCAGTTGCTGCTCCAGGCTTGTGCGTGTGATGGCTGTTGCAACATCCTTGAGCGGCAGATGGGTAGTGGCGAGCGCTACCCGCATGCCGCCGCCGACCAGCATCATTACTGTTTGGCTATGGGTGAGCTGGGACAGATATTCGGTATGACCGGTGAAAGGAATGCCGGCGTCGTTGATGACACCCTTATGCACCGGCGCGGTTACCATCGCAACAAATTCGCCACTGCTGCAGCCTGTGACAGCCCGTCCCAGAGTTTCCAGTACATAGCGGGCATTGGCCGGATTGAGCTTGCCGGGAACGGTCGGCTCACTCAATGGTACATGCAGTACTTGCAGCCTGCCTGCCTCGTGTTCAATTGCGCCGTCCGGGAGGTAGTCCGTCAGTTCCAGCGGGAGCCGCAATAACTGGGCGCGCACCCGCAGCAATTCACGATCGGCGATGACCACCAGCTTGCATGTCAGATCCCGTTGCGCAATTTGCACACACAGATCGGGGCCGATTCCGGCAGGCTCACCAGCGGTGAGCGCAAGAGCGGGGAGAGTGGTGGGATGGGATAAAGTCACAGCCTGCGCGAAGCAAATCCTAACGTTCTTCCAGTCGGTACTCGACATAAGCCCGATCACGCAATCGTTGTAGCCATTCCTGGAAAGCTATGTCGGCTTTACGTGCATGGATGGTTCGGCGCGCTGTTTGTCGTTGTCGTTCGTTGCTTACATCCTGAGTGCGCCGCTCGGTTACCTGAATCAGGTGCCAGCCGAACGGTGATTGCACTGGCCCGCTGACTTGCCCAAGTTGAAGTGCATTCATGGCCTGTTCGAATGCTGGTACGGTGTCGCCGGGTGAGATCCAGCCCAAATTACCGCCCGATGAAGCGCTGGCATCTTCGGAATGAAGCTTTGCCAGTTCCTCAAAACTAGTGCCGTTATCCAGGCGTTCCTTCAGATCAAGAATACGACGCTGGCCATCAGTCACAGAAGTGAGTTCGTTGGTTTTGACAAGAATGTGGCGGGCTTGGGTCTGAGTGATTATCACGGTGGCTGCTGTCTGTCCGCGTCGTTCGAGCAGTTTGAAGATATAGAAGCCGTTTGCACTCTGGATTACCGGTGTCAATTCGCCCGGTTTCATTGACGCCATTACTTCGGCGAATTTTATTGGTAGCTGAGTGCTTGGACGCCAGTCGAGCACACCGCCTTTCATGGCATCGGCAGCGTCCGAGAATTCAGCAGCTACTTGGGCAAACTCTGCTCCATTTTTCAGTTTGGCCAAGGCAGCTTCTGCGCGCCGGTATCTGACTTCAATTTGCGCTGCCTCCGCTCGTTCCGGTACCTGCACCAGAATGTGGGCAAGACGATATTCATTGACGCCGTGGGTCGAGGCCTCCTCAGCACGTAGGAAATCGTCCACTTCACTTTCGGTCACAGTAATCCGGTTGTCCACCTCACGCTCTTTCAGTTTCATCAAGGTAAGCTCATTGCGGATTTCGTCGCGGAATTTATTAAAATTGACCCCGTCTCGCTCAAGTGCGGCGTAAAGCTCCGGTAAGGACATCTTGTTTTCCTTGGCGATGCGACGCAAGGTGTCATCAAGATCGGTATCGCTCACTATCAAGCTAGTTTCTTTCGCCATCTGCAGTTGCAGCCGGTTGATGATAAAGCGTTCCAGCAGTTGTTTTTGCAGAACATCATGCGCAGGTGCCTGTACTCCGCGGGTCTGTAATTGCCTGATGGTGTGCTTGAGCATCTCATCGAGCTCTTTCTGCGTGATCACATCTTCATTCACCACTGCCACGATGCGATCTATCGGTGCAATACCGCCAGTGTGAGTGGCCTGTTGTGCCACAGCAATTTCGGCCAGCAACATGAGCAGCAAAACAAGGGGGCGAGAAAAGTAACTTGTACCCATATGGACTAAGGTTCTCAGGAATTACAGAGCAAAGTAGGGCAGGTATGATTGTTACAACCGCGTGAGTTTATGGCATTCCTCCACGGTTTCTGGCTGTCGGACTGGTATCGGTATAGCCGGGAATTCTCTGCTGCAACGCTTTCAGCGGACTTATGCCTATCCCCATCAGGCCGTTCAATTCAAGTTGCAAGAAAGCTGCTGTGGTCGTGTGCTGAGGAAGAATGGCCATTTGCGAGAACATGAATCGCAGCGACCAGCAGCAAGCATTATACTCAATCCCTGCGAGCGATTCCAGGATTTTGGAGTCCCTGAGCGAGTAGTTTATTTTTCCTACAGCTTGCCATCTTTCAGAAAATCGCCATTGCGCCGAGATATCGGCTTGATGCAGTCCAAGCGGGTTCAGAAAATAGAGTGGTGAGTTTTGGCCCAGATTTAGCCCCGGTCCAAAACGGGAGTAGCGATAGCCGATATTGATTACTCTGCCGATTTGCGGGCTGAAACTCAAGGCCGAACGTATCACATCAACTTCTGCTTTGTTCTGATCGAACTGCAAGGTTGTATCGGTTTTGATTTGCGGCGTGAAATGCCCCGTGACTCCAGCGATAAGATCTATCCTGCTGTTAGGTGTGGGTATATTCAATGCGGTTACCCGTTGTGGAGAGAAATGAATTTGCTGGCCGATGCTGAGGCTTAGCCGCTCTTTGCCGGAACTCTCCTCAAAAAAACGTGAGGTGAGTCCCAGAGTGACCCGGTTGGCATCATTGATGCGGTCACTGCCAACGAAGCGATTCTCCCTGAAAATCTGGGCGAAACTGAAATCCGTAAAAGTGGAATCGAAGTTGGGTAAATGGCTTTGGTCGCGGTAGGGCACATAAACATACATGGCGCGTGGCTCGAGAGTCTGGGTGAAGCGTTCCCCGCGTAACGCGACACTGCGTTCCAGTACGGCACCGCTATCCAGACTTAATATGGGGATAGTACGATCCGGCTGCAGTGTGCCCTGGGGATTCGAATTCAGGTCATAGCTGGTGTGGTGTATACCAATCTTCGGGGTGATATAACCAAATTCCTTGCGCAGAGGGATGCTGATACTGGGATTTAACATCAGGCGGTTGCCAGTTATTCTGGTGGGGTCGCGATGGGAGAAACTCGCCCAACTGCTCTTTAAATCGAGTTCTGTCCCGAACACATTGGGTTTCGTTATATCCAGAGTAAATTCCGGCAAGCGCTGGTAAACTGCGCCGCCGCGAATGTTCTGGAAGCTTTGCGCCATTGCCTTGAAATTTACCGATCCATCCCCCCATAGATTGCGCTGATATGACAAAGCCGCTTCCTGTTTCAGGTTTGCCATACTGGTTTGCCTGACATCATAAGCGAGATCAAGAAAGTATCTGCTATCGGAAACATTGTTGTAATCGATGCGGCCACTCCAACCGTGGCCAAATTTTTGTTCATGCTGGAACGACAGATAGTGGCGATCGCGGTCAGAAGCGACAGCGCCTGGTATTACGCCAGACATGGTGCTCGGCAAGTACTCAAGCTGCAAATTGCCACTTACATTCTTTTCCAAATAACGCAGTTCGTTTTGCAGCATGATGCCGCGATTTGACATCATTCGCGCCGAGAAGGTCGCATCGATGTTAGGCGCGATATTCCAATAAAACGGCACGGTGAGTTCGGCCCCGGTCCTAACGCTGTAGCCGGCAATGGGAGCGAGCAGCCCACTCTTGCGCTCGTTGTCAAAGGAGAAATTCATCCAGGGGATATAGGCTATCGGCACCCCTTTGAACTCAAGTTTGACGTGGCGAGCGGTGCCTACTTTCTGCTTGTTGTCTATTGCCAGATCATCTGCTCGCAGCATCCAGTCATCATCTCCCGCCGGGCAGGTGGTATAACTTCCCTGTCGAATCCGGTAGTTGTTCTCACCCTCGAATAGCAGCAAGTTGGCATTGCCGCGACTGCTGCCGCCCTCCGTCTGCAGGCCCTTCTGCAGACGATAGTTGACCTGACTTAGTTGTCCAGTAGTGTTTTCCAGATTCAGTCTGAGTTGTGAACCCTCTATTACATCTCCGCGCCCCTGGTGCTCGATCCGCACACCGCCTTCAGCCACGATTTCTTCGGTATTCTGGAAATATTTTAGTTGCTTGGCCACGATGAGCTTGTCATCGCTGCGCACCTCAACATCGCCGATGGCCTCGAGCATCTTGTCGACGTTACCTGCGATGCGGTCAGCATCGATGTATACCAGCCTGCTACTGATGTCACCACCACGCAGCTCATCCTCGTATAAAGATCCGATTCCCCGGTCATGGTGGCCCTGCGTCCGCCCAGTTTCCGCGAATACAAACTTGTTAGGGTTGATGATTTTCTTGGCTACAGATACCGTTGGTTTGCTGCGGGCGCTCGATACTGGCGGTGCGCCAGCAGCCACCGCAAGCGGAGGGGCACCACGCAGTCCAATCTCGCCGATGGCCTCGATGCCTCTTTCATAGTGGCCCTGTGCGCGCATGGCTTCGACGAATGCCGGCGTACCGCCGATTTTCACTGTCTTTCGTGTCAATGGTGGTGCGTCGACAATCGCATTCAGGGTCGGTGACGGCGCCTCAGCAAGCGCATTGAGCGAAATGCAAAGCAAACAAATGAACCAAGGAATGGAGCGGGGAAGATGCAAACTCATTTTTTGAATGTTCGCCCTGAGAAGGCTATTCGGCCACGGATGAATTACCGTTCTCAGGTTTATAAGTATCGCATTACCGGTATCGAAGTGCGACGGCATGTATCCTTTCGCGGTCGGCTTCCAGAAAAGTGGGGCATGCATCAAGCCTGCCACTCAGCCTGCTAGACGATGCTGCATCGGCGAACAAGGTCGTAAGTGTAACAAAAAACAGGGCATAAACCACATGCATGCCTTGATCATGCGGCCATTAACCGAGGTTTCTGCGCATGTTGTTTCCAGGCGAGAAGAAAGGAGTGGGTGCGGATGACAGGAGAGGTGTGTTTAACGCAGTATAATCCTGTCATCTTTTCTGAAATAATTCCGATGACAGCAAGCCGCATCATTCTGCTTCGCCATGGCGAAACCGTGTGGAACCGAGAGAACCGTATCCAGGGACATCTCGACAGTCCTCTCAGCGATGCCGGTGTCGCCCAGGCTGAAGCCCTGGCGCAACGGCTGGCGGGAGAGTCCTTTGTTGCGCTCTACAGCAGCGATCTGGGTCGTGCGCATGAAACTGCGCGGTGCATTGCCGCCCACACGCACCATCAAGTCACACTCGAGCCGGGTCTCAGGGAGCGCAATCTCGGCATATTGCAGGGGCTCACCCGCGTCGAAGCGAAAGCCATGTACCCGGCAATCTATACCCGCTACCGGATGTTCGATCCCGATTGCATAGTGCCTGGCGGTGAGGATGCGCTGCCTTTCATTGCCCGGGTGGTGGCGTCTTTCTCCGCCATCGCTGACCGATTTTCCGGAGAAACCGCAGTGGTGGTGGCCCATGGCGGAACGCTGGATGCGATATACCGACATGTCACCAAGGCTCCGTTGCCGGGCGCACGCACGGCCCCGTTGCCGAACGCAGGTTACAATTGCCTGATGCGTGACGCGGAGGGGCGCTGGTCGCTGCCGGTCTGGGGTGATGTGAGCCATCTGCAGGGCTGTTTGCCGGGTGATCGATAATTGGTAGTGCCGGTGAGTTGAGCTATGCTTGCCGGACGCAGTTTATTTCATGTTCAGGAGCTGAATCTTGCATATCCACATTCTTGGTGTTTGCGGCACTTTCATGGGTGGCATCGCGGCGATCGCGCGCGAGGTCGGGCATAAGGTCACGGGCTGCGATGCCGGTGTTTACCCGCCGATGAGCGCCCAGCTGGAATCCCAGGGGATCGAGCTGATCGAAGGATACGCGCCGGAACAGATTGGGCTGAATCCCGACGTATTCGTGGTCGGCAACGTGGTGTCGCGCGGCAACCCGCTGATGGAGGAGATCCTCAACCGCAATCTGCCTTATATTTCCGGCCCGCAATGGCTTGCAGAAAACGTGCTGCGCGACAAATGGGTGCTGGCGGTCGCGGGCACCCACGGCAAGACCAGCACCAGTTCGATGCTGGCGTGGATACTGGAGGATGCGGGAATGAAGCCGGGTTTTCTGATCGGCGGCATACCCGAGAACTTTGGCATCTCGGCTCGGCTTGGCAGCGGCTCATCCTTCTTTGTCATCGAAGCGGATGAGTACGACACTGCTTTTTTCGACAAGCGTTCCAAATTTGTGCATTACCGTCCCCGGACCGCGATTCTCAACAATCTGGAGTTCGATCATGCTGACATATTCGCCGATCTTGCTGCGATCGAGCAGCAATTTCATCAATTTGTACGCATCATACCGGCTAATGGACTGATCGTTACCAATGGCCGGGATGAGAGTTTGCAGCGGGTTCTGGCCAAAGGCTGCTGGACGCCAGTGGAAAAAGTGGGGACAGCCGCTGGCTGGCAGGCGGAAATTCTGGGAGATGGCGGAATCGCCATTTCCTGCAAGGGCGAATCCCAAG
>JAYUYT010000053.1:0-5950 GCA_043752345.1 Nitrosospira sp. | reverse complement strand
GCTTGAGTGGTCGCGCCAGAATCCCAAGGCCCGCCAGGCCAAGAGCAAGTCGCGGCTGGCACGGTTCGAGGAACTCTCAGACATCGAGTATCAAAAGCGCAACGAGACGCAGGAAATATTTATTCCGGTTGCCGAGCGTCTGGGTCAGCAGGTGTTCGAGTTTCACAACGTCACCAAGTCCTTCGGTGATCGCGTGCTCATTGACAACCTCAGCTTTACCGTACCCCCCGGCGCGATCGTCGGCATTATCGGGCCCAACGGCGCCGGTAAATCGACGCTCTTCAAACTGATTGCCGGCAAGGAACTGCCAGATAGCGGCAAGGTCGTGATTGGCTCGACGGTGAAGATGGCGTTCGTCGATCAGCACCGTGATGAACTTGAAAACCAGAAGACCGTTTGGGAAGACATCTCCGGTGGACTGGACATTCTGACCGTAGGCAAATTCCAGATGGCAAGCCGCGCTTACGCGGGACGTTTCAACTTCAACGGCGGCGATCAGCAAAAGCGCGTAGGCACGCTGTCCGGTGGCGAACGCGGCCGACTGCATCTGGCCAAGACGCTGATCGCAGGGGGCAACGTGCTGCTTCTTGACGAGCCGTCAAACGACCTCGACGTGGAAACGTTGCGCGCGCTCGAAGATGCGCTTACCGAGTTTGCGGGCACGGTGCTGGTGATCTCGCACGACCGCTGGTTCCTCGACCGCATCGCCACCCACATCCTCGCGGCGGAAGGCGATTCGCAATGGACCTTCTTCAACGGCAACTATCAGGAATACGAGGCGGACAAGCGCAAGCGCCTGGGTGAGGAAGGCGCGAAGCCGAAGCGGATACGGTATAAGCCGATTAGTCGGTGATGTTTGGGCGGAATTGGAACCGAGGCTTGCTCACGTTTAACCCACTGATATTAGATAGGAGATACCATGCGCACCGTCGAAGTGTTTACCCCAGGAAAGCTGCCCGAAGTAACATACGTCGGTGACCATCTGGCAATAAAGTCACAAGTGCTTCTCGATGCGCTAGAGATGGGAGCCGCCGTAATTTCACTTTCTGGCCCATCGAAATCTGGGAAGACAGTGTTCATCGAAAAAAACCTTGGAAGAGGACATTTGATTCAAGTTACAGGAGCAGGTATCGACAGCTCCAATAAACTTTGGGACAGAGTATTCGACCTGATTGGTACTCCAGTCGGAAAGAAAATGACAGACCAATCTGGTTTTCAAGGGGCAATCTCTGGAAAGATTGCTGCAGAGGCAGGTTTCTTGGTTAGCGCCAAAGGTGAGGTAGGTGCAACAGGAACGTGGTCAAACAGTACATCTCAGCAAAATGATTTCGCAGTGGACTATCTGCAACTTTTAATTCGAGAGTTAGCGGGTACAGGGATGGTCATTTTTATTGATGATTTCCATTACATCCCCAAAGACATTCAGGTTGAAATTTCCAATCAAATTAAGGAGGCTATTCGGAGTGATGTTAAGTTTGTCTGTGCGTCAGTGCCTTACCACTCTGATGATGCCATACGAGCCAATCCGGACTTGAGGGGCAGAGCTGTCAAACTAGATTTCAATTATTGGGATATAGCCGAACTATCAAAAATTGCAATACGTGGGTTTGACGCATTGAATGTTTCAGTTACGAATGAGTACATTCAGACACTGGCAAATGAGGCAGCAGGATCACCGCAGTTAATGCAGGCGTTGTGTCTGAATACCTGTCTTGAGGCTGGTGTGCGAGAACGCAACCCATCTCTCACATCGATTGATTTATCACGTGACGCAATACGGAGAGTGTGCGAACGTACCGCCCTTTTTTCTGATTATTCATCGACAGTAAACAAGATGAAAGAAGGGCCTAGAACTCGCGGGCAGGATCGAAAGGATTATGTACTAGTAGACGGTAGCACAAGTGATGTTTACCCCCTCATTGTCAAGGCCATAGCACTTGATCCGCCAGAACTCACGATTCGGTATCAGAATTTACAAGGCCGAATTGCATCATTGTGCGGCAATGACGAACCTAGTGGTTCGAGCGTTACGGGAGCCTGTTACCATATGTGCGCAATAGCTAATGATTCTGAGAATCGGAATGTTGTTGAGTGGGATGGTGAAAATGACGTAATCGATATCCGCGATCCATACCTTCTCTTCTTCCTTCGATGGGCGATGTGGTGAGCGAAAGGGGTCAGCATCAATTCGAAACTCTGCGCACCGTTCTCGTTCTCGTAGCCCGCGTATAAGCCGATAAAGCATAGTTTCAGGAATTCAACATGTCCCGTGCTCTGAAGGTCTGGCCGCTGCTCACCGGCACGCTACGCTACGAGAAGACCATTTCAACCCGCAATCGTGGCCACGGTCAATTCATCGACGCGCCCATCCTCGCCTACCTGATCGAGACGCCGAATGGTCGCATCCTTTACGATGCGGGCTGCGATTACCGCAAGCTGGCCGACCCTGCCTTGCGCGCCAAGTACTTTGACCCGATGCGTCCTCAGATCGAAGCGCCCAACATGCAGGAGCAGCAGCGCATTCCACGCTACCTGGCGCGACTGGGACTGGCGCCCTCTGACATCGACGTGGTCTTTATCGGCCATCTGCACTTTGATCATATTGGCGGCATCTGCGACCTGCCGGGTTGCGAGGTGCATGTCCACGCCGATGAACTCGCTGCCGCGCGCACCGGACTGGATGGCGGTGTGTTTGCCGACGAGCTGGCCACTGCCGATCAATGGTGTTTACAGAGCGGTGAATACAGCGTCGCAGCAGGCGTGCATGCCATCGCCAGTCCGGGTCATACCGCAGGGCATATGTCGCTGCTGATCGAGCTGCCCCAAGGCCGGCCGGTGATCCTCTGCGGAGATGCTGCCGATCTGACCGAGAATCTGTCCGAGGAAATCGCCCCCGGTTGCTGCTGGCAGGACAACGCGGCATTGGCGCTTGCCAGCATCCGCAAGCTCAAGGCTCTCGCCCAAACTGAAGACGCCGAACTGTGGCCCAATCACGACATGGCTTTCTTTCATGGCTTGCCGCAATTTCCGGCGTGGCGGGACTGAGGTTTGCTGATGTCATCCGCAATTCCTGCCGATCTCATTGCCAGTTATCGTGCGGCCGACTACCGGGCAGGGTCCGGTTCTGCTGCGGTCAGCCTGCATATCGATCAGTACTCCGAATCGCTGGCGCAACTGCTGGCGGCGTCAGGTTGGCAATGTGCAGTCTTCATCACTGCCTGCAATCCCGGCAGCCAGCCGCAGAGTCTCGCAGCGAACCGGGCGGCTGATGTGCGCTTGCGCGCTGAACTAAGCCGTCATACCGACCAGATCATCGAAGGCACGGGCTCTGACCCATCCGGTGCATGGCCGCCGGAGCCAAGTCTGCTTGCGCTCGGAGTGGAGCTTGATGTGGCCGAGGCGCTGGGCAGGCAGTTCGGTCAGAATGCGATCGTGTGGGTCGGCGCGGATGCCATTCCTAGGCTGATGCTGCTGCGCTGACACGGCAGCAAAACGGATTGTTTCTCCCGATCTGGCAACTGAAGAGATTTCCCCGTTTATTCCCTTATTCCTACAGCAGAATCAGAATATTCCTATACGGGGCATTGATTTGTGCGGGCACAATGTCCACATTACGAACATTGAGTCATGCCATGTCTCTGCTACAGGGAATTTGAGCATAATTATGTTGATCAGGCTCACCATTCAGCCCGCTCCATGAAGAATCTATCCCATTACTCAGACTGGAAAGAGCCAGGTATTTTCCAGTCTGGAATAAGCCAGAGCTGGCTTAAGCAATTTCATTCTTAATCGCACAGGACACGATGGAAACTGCCTCCCTACAACTCGATACGCTGGAAACCCCTTCCCCGCAGCTCGAAATTGATGATGGGCCGTCCCCGACCGAAGCTCCGGTATCACAGCCGATTACGTCCCTCGCCACGTTTGCGGAAATGCACCTTAAGGTCGGTGACAAGATTCCGATCGCGATACCCCGCGGAACGAAAGGGGAGCGTACACTTGGGAAGGTGATTGGATGGATAGAGGGCGGCAGTCTTCTTGTCACCTTGCCGCCGAGAGTTATCTCGACCGGGCTGGTGAAAGAAGGTGAACGCTTGCTGCTGCGGGCATTTACCGGCAGAAGTGCATTTGCTTTCAGTACCACCGTGCTCAAGATAGATGATTTTCCCTATACCCATCTGCACCTGAAGTTCCCGGACAAGATCGAGGCAGTGGCAGTGCGCAGTTCATTTCGCCATGGCGTGTGCCTTCCGGCAAAAATCGCCATTGGCGGCAAGGCAGATGTAACCGGGAATATTCTGAACATCGGTATGACCGGAGCCCGTATCGGTACCGATGAGCCGCTTCCGAGTGAAGACCCGGTACGGATCACCACGCAGTTTGAGTTGCATGATGTGCCGGTGTCACTCGAATTGCACGTCCAAGTGCGCAGTTCGAAGAGTGCGGCAGACAAGGATGGCATGATGCGCCATGAATACGGCATGGAATTCCAGAACCTGCAGCCCAATGACCGCCTGATACTTGGCAGCCTGCTCTGGTACGAGATGCATATGCATCCAGAGCGCGCAGCATAAAGGACCGCTACTTTCCCCCAGTACCGTTACGCGCATGATTGCTCGCATGGAAAACGCTACTTCCTGTCTACTTGACGGGAGAGCTTACGATGTCACTACTGGTCGTGGCGACAAGCGTGATCGGGAAGGTGTCAGGCGGCAGCGAGAGATATTTCTGGCAACGCGGGCGCAGCCGCAAGGTCGGCGACATCGAGCATGACGAGGTCGTTGTCGCGCGCAAAGCTGGTGACGTAATCCCACGCGCGCGGCTCTAGGTCGCGCAGGCGCTCATCGACGATTACGCAATAGACGCCGCAGATGATAGCGGGCCGCACGAAGGCGGTGTAACCGTGATAAGGGCGGGCGGTGGATTGCGCACTGGATGACGACGTGGTGCCAGGGAGGAATACAGTCACCGCACCGCACAGTCGCTCGGCCCAGTCGCTGGGGCGAAAGGTCTTGCCATCGCGGCAGATGCCCTTGATCAACAGTTCATTGACGGAAAGACAAGCTTGCGGGAGTGGACAAAAGATAGGGGCATCAACTGCGCGCCGGCGTGGCTCGGGCCGACCGTCTTGCGGAGATGGACAAAAGAAAGAGGTATCAGCGGTGCGCCGACGTGGTGTGGGCTGACCGGGAAGCGGTCTGACCATTCGCCATCGTTCGAAATCTGATCGAACTATCAGGTATAACCGGGCTAACAAGTGCATCGGGGCAGCTCGTGCGTCCCATGGCAGCATTGCAACTGTCTTCGCCATAATTTATTTTGCATCCCCAACAACGTGTAGTAATCCGGCACCAATCTAACGGGCAATTTCTGCCTGCCCAACCGAAGTTCCAGATATCTATTTCTCAACTGCGCCAGAGTTATCCCTGATAAAACGCGCCCCAATCAATCAGCATTATGCTTCTAGTTGTGAGCATTGCATGGTTCAAGCAGCGGTGCTAGTGGCGGTATCGAGTTTCTGGCCGCTGATGTTAACTGCAGGTTCAGTAGCACTCATTTCGGATAAGGCACCATGATCACTGTTTTTACCATGACTTTTCTTGCCAACATTGTTGGTTATCGGCCACTATCGTATTTACTGAAGGGTTGGATATAAATAAATAATTAATTCAATAAATACAATGTAATAGATACAGTGGTTATTATTAATGGGTGTCCACGGGGGCAGTAAATCGAAGAAAGGAGCGTGGCAGCAGATGTTATTTTTCGACAAATGGGACCAGTAAATTTACGCACATCATGACAATTTCATCCTGTGTACCATTGCGGGAATGGGGAAGGCATCAGAGGGGGTAAAGAGAAGCCGACGAGCAGGGCAACGCATCAACGGCGTCGTGCAATACGGCCCACAGTCGCCAAGTGCCCAACCAGCGCCACACGAAGAAAAATG
>JAYUYT010000052.1:0-6070 GCA_043752345.1 Nitrosospira sp. | reverse complement strand
CCATTTCACTTTTTATTCGCTGAATGCTTGAGCTGAATTTCTGAATAGGCCCATCAGAATGTCGATAAGTTGATTTCACCTCACCAAACGCATAAGTGCTATCAAACGGTACATATTCTGTTCCATCTTTTGCCCGCAACAATGCGGGCAAAAGAGTATTGTCGGAAATTATGATGTCCTGTTGCGAACTTACGGTGCCTACACTGTCAATCAAATGACCGTGTGTCACATGAAATTTGGTCGGGAGAGTTCGAGCCAAATACTCTCTTACGGCGATTTCAACCTCATTCCCTGCTGCCCTAATATCTTTGCTTGCGTGAATATGACCAGCCATATCCCGCGCAGCAAGGATTTCCCTCGCCCCGCTTGCGAACACTGCGCATACATCAAACGTGGCATTGGTATTAGTCATATGCAAATTGGAAGCATATCAAGCAATCACCTACTAATCGGCTTATACCGAATCCGTTTAGGCTTCGCCCCTTCATCACCCAGCCGCTTCCTCTTATCCGCTTCGTACTCCTGATAATTGCCGTCAAAGAACGTCCAGTGCGAATCGCCTTCCGCGGCGAGTATATGGGTGGCGATGCGGTCGAGGAACCAGCGGTCGTGGGAGATGACCAGCACGCAGCCGGCGAATTCGAGCAGCGCATCTTCCAGCGCGCGCAAGGTTTCCACATCCAGATCATTTGACGGCTCGTCCAGCAGCAGCACGTTGCCGCCCGAGATCAGCGTCTTGGCCAGATGCAGCCGGCCACGTTCACCGCCGGAAAGATTGCCGACGATCTTGGCCTGGTCGCCGCCCTTGAAGTTGAAGCGGCCGATGTAGGCGCGCGCCGGGGTTTCGTACTTGCCCACGGTGAGGATGTCGTTGCCGCCGGAGATGGCATCGAACACGCTCTTGTCATTCTCCAGCGAGTCGCGTGCCTGATCGACGTGCGCGATCCTGACGGTGGAGCCGATTTTCACCTCGCCGGAATCCGGCTGCTCCTTGCCGGTGATCAGCTTGAACAGCGTGGATTTGCCTGCGCCGTTCGGGCCGATGATGCCGACGATGGCGCCGGGCGGCACCTTGAAGCTCAGGTTGTCGATCAGCAGGCGGTCGCCGTAGGCTTTGGAAACATTGTTGAGTTCGATGACTTCGTTGCCGAGCCGTTCTGCCACGGGGATGAAGATCTCCTGCGTCTCGTTGCGCTTCTGGTGTTCCTGCGAATTGAGTTCTTCGAAGCGGGCAATACGCGCTTTCGATTTCGCCTGCCGCCCCTTGGGGTTCTGCCGCACCCATTCCAGTTCCTGCTTCATCGACTTCATGTGCGCGTCGATCTGCTTGTTCTCTGTCTCCAGCCGCGCTTCTTTCTGCTCCAGCCAGCTTGAGTAATTGCCTTTCCACGGAATGCCGTGGCCGCGATCCAGTTCCAGTATCCACTCGGCGGCGTTGTCGAGGAAGTAGCGGTCATGCGTGACCGCCACCACGGTGCCGGGGAAACGCACCAGGAATTGTTCCAGCCATTCCACCGACTCGGCATCAAGGTGGTTGGTCGGCTCGTCCAGCAGCAGCATGTCGGGCTTTTCCAGCAGCAACTTGCACAGCGCCACGCGCCGCTTCTCCCCACCGGAAAGATTCTTGACCACGGCATCCCACGGCGGCAGACGCAATGCATCGGCGGCGATTTCCAGTTGCTGGTCACTGCCCCCGCTGCCGGCAGCAAGGATGGCTTCCAATCGCGTCTGTTCGGCGGCAAGCGCATCGAAATCGGCGTCCGGCTCGGCGTAAGCGGCATAGACCGCATCCAGCTTCTGCTGTGCGCTGGCCGCTTCGCCCAGCCCTTCCTGCACGGCCTCGCGCACGGTCTGTTCCGGGTTGAGCTGCGGCTCCTGCGGCAGATAGCCGATATTGAGATTGGGCATCGGCAGAGCCTCGCCCTCAAAATCCTTGTCGACTCCCGCCATGATGCGCAGCACGGTGGATTTGCCCGAACCGTTCAGGCCTAGCAGGCCTATCTTGGCGCCGGGGAAGAAACTGAGCGAGATGTTCTTGAGTATCTGCCGTTTGGGTGGGACGACTTTGCCCACGCGATTCATGGTAAAAACGTATTGCGCCATAGTGTGTTGGTATCAGTAAGAAATGGTGTCTGGTTTAAAATGGTGTCTGGTTTATCTTGAGAGTGCAGTACTCAAGGCGAACAGATTCACCTCAATTTCGCTGCTGAATTATACCCTTTCGCTTTTTTTAATGCTGTTGTCCCGTCTAATCCGCAGAACGCATTTCCCGGCACGCCAGATGCATCTGGTATGACGAAAGTCGTTAACTGGTCTATACTTTTTCTTGATGCACTCGATAAATCTCACACCGGAGGATCATATGAAACTACGTCAGCTAATTGCCATTGCCGCCCTGACCCTGTTCAGCAGCGTGGCGTTTGCGTATCACTGTACAAGCGACATGAGAAAAATCGACGCGGCGCTGGAAAAGAACCCGAAACTGAGCGAGGCTCAGGCGGCGGAAGTCAAAAAACTGCGCGCTGAAGGCGAAGTGCTGCATAAAGAAGGCAAGCACAAGGAATCAGTCGAAACCCTTGGCAAGGCGATGGGTATTCTCGGCGTCAAGTAATCGCACCGTCGTCGCCCTGAGTGGATCGGGTGCGATGGGCTAACGCGCAGCAGCGACAGCCTTGCCGTGCGCCATCACAAGCGCTTGCGTCCCGCCTTCGGATGTTGCGACTCCTGGCAGGCGTGACGATAGGCCAGCAGGGTCTGCTGCGCGCGGCCCAGCACACTGTCATGCGGATAACTACCTGCCACGTCCGCTATGCCAAACGAGCATCCGGCAAGCAGTTCCATGCCTTCGCTCACGTGCTCCGCAGTATGGATATGGAATAAACCTTTGGCGACCGCTTCGACCACCTTGCGTTCCAGCATCAAGTGCCGGCGGTTGCGGTGCGGAATCAGCACACCCTGACTGCCATCCAGTCCGGCCATTTCGCACACGCGGAAGTAACCTTCTATTTTTTCGTTGATCCCGCCCACCGGCAACACTTCGCCGTGCTGATTGACTGCGCCGGTAACGGCAATGCTCTGTTTGAGAGGTAAATCCGACAGGGACGAGAGCAGGACATAAAGCTCGGCACAGGATGCAGAATCCCCTTCCATGCCGTGATATTCCTGTTCGAACACAATTGAGGCATTGAGCGCGAGCGGGGCGGTGTGGACAAATAATGCGGACAGATAGTTCTGCAGAATGAATACGCCCTTATCGTGGATCGGCCCGGACATTTCCACCTCGCGTTCGATGTTGAGCAAGCCATCTTCACCGGCAAAGGTGCGCGCCGTGACGCGTACCGGGAAGCCAAAGCGGTAATCCCCCAGATCCACTTGGGTCAGACTGTTGAGCTGTCCCACTTTCTCGCCATGCAGCGTGATCAGCACATCACCTTCGGCGATGGATTCCTGCAGGCGTTGTTCAGGATAATCATGGCGCAAGATGCGTGCGCGCAGCGCGGCCTCGACATCCGCTGCCTCGACCAGGCGACCGGCACGCGCATGGCACAGTGCGGCACTTTCCATCACCAGCGCCTCGGCGCGGGCGAAGATCGCGCTTTGGCGGGCTTGGTCATCCACTTGCCGGTGGGAATCCTCCAGCAGGCGCGCGATGGCGGCGGCGGAAAAATGCGGCAGTCCCAGCTCCCGGCAGGCATGGGCGACGAAAATGGCCGAGGCGCGGCGAGTTTCGGCGCTGGCGGAAAAACTCTCGGCAAAGTCCACCTTGACGCGAAAGCGGCACCCGAACTCCGGGTCTGCTTCCTGCAACTCGTAATACTGTTGGCGTGAGCCGATCAGCACAATCTTGACTTCTACATCCACCGCCTCAGGTACCAGCGAGACCGCCGCAATCGAGGTGAAAGCCGTGCCCGGTTCCTCGATCTGCAGCCTGCCGCTGCGCAGCAAACGGCGCAGCTTCTCCCACACCAGACCATCGGCCAGCAGATCGCGCAGATGCAGCATGAGGAAACCGCCGTGCGCCTTGAGCAGGCTGCCGGCGCGGATGCGGGTAAAATCAGTCACCAGCACGTCGTTCTCGGACTGGTATTCGATGCTGCCGAACAGTGAGCGGAATAACGGATTGTCCTCGACGATTACCGGCGCACCGTTCAGACCGTCATTGTCCACTACCAGGTTAACTCGGTAGCGGGACATCACCCGCTCCAATTCCTCCTGCCGGCCTTCCTCATCGGTATCGGAAACCTTGAACAGTTCCAGATTGTCGAGCAAATCCCGCATGACCTGTTCCAGATAAGCACCGAGCTTGACGGAATCCTTGATCTGTCTTTTCAAGCCGACACGGATTTCCTGCAATTCGTGCTCCAGCAGCGGCTTCACCACCTGCCGCTGCAATGCTGCCAGCGCCTCATGCATGACCCGCTCCATCGGCCGGGTCTTCTCGAAATAGCGGGTAATCTCGGCGCGCAACTCCTGCTCGGCCTGCTCAATTTCGGCCCGGCGCTCCTTCGGCAGGGTAAGCACTTCGTCCTCGGCAAGGATGTGTCCTTTCTTGCCCAACAGAGTAAAAACTATGTGCCCAGCCTCGCGATGGATAGTGAAATTGCGCGATTCGGCGAAGGTGGTGAGTTCGGCATAGGCCTTGGTTTCTTCTGCCTTGTGGGCCTTTTCAATGCGCTCGCTCTCGGCCTTGAAATCCTGCCCGTCCAGGCGCTGCGGTATTTCCGTCAGCAGAGATTTTGTCATGCGTGCCAAATGCTGCCGCAGCAGGCGTCCCTGCCCGGCAGGCAGGCGCAGAGCCAGCGGCCTTTCCGGCGCATCGAAGTTGTGCAGATAGCATAAGTCGGGCGGCGCCGCCCGGTTGGCGGCGGCTGCGACCATCGCCTGGCGCAACAGCGAAGAACGGCCGCTGCCAACCTCCCCCAGCACGAACAGGTTATAGTCGGGCTGATCCATGCCGAGACCAAAGCGAGCGGCCATTTCCGCGCGCTCCTATCCGATCCACGGCAGCGGATACTGCAGCAATTCCGAGGTATCGGAGAACCCAAGCGAAGTCGGGTCGATGGTGAGGCGCAGATCGGTGGGGGTCAGGTTTGAGATCGGCATTTTTTAACCTTAGCAATGCAATTAGGTAGAGGCAAGTTAGGCTAGCTGATTCCCCCCTGACACTCAAGGTCTATCATCCTAAATCCGGCAATTGAACGAGGTAGAGTGTGCGGTTTTTGGTGTGCAGGGCAAGGCGCAACGACGCGGAATGGTCATTCCATTCCAAGGAGTTGCAACGCAGCCATGCGCTGCAAAAATCGTGCAATCTACCCGGTAGCGAATTCATCCAAAGAGTGAAGGTTAATCTATGCGAATACTGTAGGCTGGGGTAAGGTACGAACCCCAGCAACATGTGATCTCGGAATGCTGGGGTTCGCAAGCTCACCCCAGCCTTGTATGATCGAATTTAATGAAATGCTGTTAAGGAAGTTAAGTAAGAATTCACGATTCACAGGGAAGGCCGTCCCAGCCTGAGGACTGGTTTTTATAACCAGAGCCTGACCGTAGATTGGCCTCCCGCCCTATTCGCCCATACCGAGGAGTATCTGAGGCTTAGAGCCTGTATACACAAGGAAGGTAGGCGCATGTGCAGGGTCGGGAAACCAGTGGATAGTTTACTTTCTTTTTTAACCTTACGGATAAACATCATGACCCTTCAATTTAAACAAACAGATCAAGAACCCAAATCGCTCTTCGCCGGAATTGATGTCGGCGCGGAGGAATTGATCCTCATCATCCGCAAGAACAGCATGCCCTACAAAGCGCAGAAATTCGCCAACACCCCCGCCGACCGTGCCCGGCTTGTAAAGAAGCTGGCCAATTTGCCAGGCATCATCGTCTGCCTGGAAGCCACCGGGGTTTATCATTTTGATTTATCCATCGCCCTTCACGACGCCGGTGTGGCGCTCATGGTGGTCAATCCGAAGTCTTCCCACAACTTCGCCAAGGTGTTGATGAAAAACAGCAAGACGGATACTGTCGATGCTGAAACATTGGCCCAATACGCCGAGCGCATGGATTTCGTTGC
>JAYUYT010000051.1:0-32435 GCA_043752345.1 Nitrosospira sp. | reverse complement strand
TGCTGCCAGGCACCAGAAAGGTAACCGGGCCGGCTGCCGAAATACGTAGCGGCCCATCCTGACTTGTTGCCCGGTAAAACTCACCATCGACGATGTAGTCGTCGTCCATCAGCAGCTCCAATACGCTGGTATTGTGACTGTGGTAGCCGTCTTGTTCCTTGATGGCATCGCTATGACCCGAGAGTAGCAGCCATAACGCACGCCAGGGATGTTTCTGCTGCTGTTCGATGAATGTGACATGCAATGGCTCCTGTTCATGTCCCCAATAAGGGCGCATGCTAAACAGCAGACGATCGAGCGCGCTGGCGAAAAGAGCCAGATAGGTTCCATTGCGGACTGCTCCACTCGCCTCGGTGATTGACATCTGAACCGGTGCCCACGGTCCATGTCGGCGTCCTAGAATCACACCAGCCAGATAGCCCAACATGATGATGCCCGAATAAGTTTCTCCGGTGATGCCCAACTGTTTGACCTTACTGCGGGAGAATATCACGGCATGGGCAATGAGGCCGACGCCAAAGAACATGCCATAAATCTTGGCGGCACCGGGCTGCTCAATGCACAATACCGGGCGTTTTAACAATATGGGCGAGACTCGTTGCGACAGACAACTGCTTAACCGCCGCAGGATGGCCTCGGGTTTATCGTGTATCCCCAGATCCAGTGCCGTCATGTTGGTGGTGCCACCAGGAACCACAGTTAGAATCGGCCATTTTGCAGACGAGCGTGTGGTAAACAGGTGGGTCAATATCGCCTGCACCGTACCATCCCCGCCAATGATTACCAGCAAATCGATATCGGCCTGCAGAAAAATGTCCACTGCTGCACCGATCTCCAGCGCGTTCGTTGCTTCCCGGCAAGTCGTCTCAGGAATTTCGGCCAACATCTGCCTTACCACCTCTATGCGCTTGCGGATACGGCCACTGAGAGGATTCAGAAGCACTCCGACCCTGGCTGTTCCCATCTCCAATCTATTGATCTGTGACTGTTCTACCATCTAATCTCAATCAGTACAGGCTAAAAATTCGGCCAGGTGATTTTTCTTCATCCTGACCGAGAACACTCTTTGCAAATGCCGCCGTAAAGTACCATGACTGCGCCAAGCGCACCAGCCGATTACCATCCGTCGGGCAGAAATAACAGCTTTCTCACAGACACCAGTTCGACGGACGTATCGTCCAAATCATGAGCAAGCTGCCAGCGTGTTCGTATAGAGTTGATTGGGGAATCTCCTAAAAAACCCGCCGCAACCAGAGGTTGGCCAACGTGATCAGCGCCAATCCCGGCAAGAGAGAAGTCAGCAGCGGGTTGAAGTGCAGCAGCAGACCAGCATTGGCAATAATCTGATCAAACAGATAGACGCCCACACCAATCAAGGCAGCGAATACCACTTTTTTGCCAAGACCTGTTCGTGTCGAGCCGAGAACAAAGGGTATGGAAAACAGCAGCATCGCGATGGTTGTCAATGCCCCCCCCATCTTGCGCCACAAAGCCAATGCATAAGCATCTGCCTCCTGACCTGTAGCCTGCAGAAAACTCACATGCTGAAATAATTCCGTCGGCGAGAGACTCTCCGGTGACTTGGTCAAGGTCGAGATGTCGCCCGGATTCACGAATGACTTCCAGTTCATCGAGCTTGCCTTTAGCGACTCAATTTGCTCCCCGGTAAACGTCTTGGTAATGACATCATTCAGTTCCCAGAGATTATCAGTAATAACATTGGCATATTTGGCATGGGTATAGGTTTGTAGGAAACCATTATCATCAAAATGCATCAGCTCTATATCCATTGCTCTCTTGGTGCCCTGCATTTCGCCAATACGCAATATGTTGCGCTCATCCCGAGTCCAGATACCAAGATTCTTGCCGAGTTCCGTGGTCTTCCCAAGCGCAGTGGCCTGATGCGAAATGGCTCTCTGTTGGAGCTGTGGAGCAACAAATTGCTCCAGTACGGCAATGAATAACAACAAGGCCAGTCCGACCCCGAGTGGGGCCAAGCTGATATGGATCGGGGAAAGACCTGCTACCCGTAATGCAGTCAGTTCCAGATTAACCGCCAATCGTCCCAAAGCAAATACATTTCCCAGCAATGCGATAAATGGCGCAAGCTGAATAAATCTGCGCGGTAGCAACATTGCTGTGTGCAGGAATGCATCCTGCACACGGTAAGTTCCTTTTCCGACGTCACCCAACTGATCCAACAAATCAAGAAAAGCGAACGCCGGCAGGATTACCGCAGTGGCAACGACCAGGCCGATGAAAACCTGCAACGCGAGATAACGGTTGATTATTGTCATCGGCGCAGAAGCATTCTCTGCTGGCGACCGGATGACAGCAAACCGAGCGCGACGATGAACATCAATGCATATAGCCACCAAACGCCAGGCAGGCTGCCTACGGTGCCCTGTTCCACCCAAGTTTGAGCCAATCCGCTCAGAATATAATAAATCGCGAAAACCATGGCTGCAGCAAAAAGATGCGTCTCGCCCTTATCCTGGCGGGGTGAAGCGCGCGTGAACGATATGGCGATCAGCGCCAGCAGGATCGTCCCGATAGGACGTGAAAGTCGCCATTGCAGTTCGGCAATATCGCGGGGCTGATCCGATCCCGCCAGAAACGAGCTGGTGGCCGCCTTACGTGCATAATTTCTTTCATTGCCTTTATCAGTGAAGTACACCAGCTTGTCGAACTGGGCAACGGTGTCTTTCGTGGTGGAGTGCATGAAACGGTAGATAACACCGTCGGACAAATGAATTTGCGATCGCTGCCCAAGCTGAAATTGCTGCTGGCGCGCCTCCTTGGCCACAATGATCTCGCTACTATCACCCTTGTTGATGTAATGGAATATATTTCCCATTTGCTTATCGCCATCCTTGGACTGGATATAAATTACTCTGCCGCTACCCTCACTCCCATAGAAACGCCCAGCCTGGAGTCGATCCGTATTTAATTCCGCCTCCGCCTGCGCATTCAGCGCAAAGTTTTCCTGATAAGCCCAAGGACGCACAAAGATGGACAGCAGACCAATAATGATCCCGACGGGGATGGCAACCATCAACACGGCATAGATTATGCGGCGATCGCTGACACCGGCGGAACGCAACACATTGATTTCCTGGTCCCGGTGCAAGCGGCCAAGGCCAACGACGATGGCAACATAGAGGGCGAGCTGCATCAGCACGTCCAGGGAAATTACAGTCTTCAGCAACACCAGTCTCAGCATGGCCATGACGCCCAGCGACTCGGTCACCGCCCCCGCCAGAAAACGGCCGCTGATGAAACTTGCGTAGAGTCCCGCCAGGATCACGATAAGCACCGTAAACGGTATTAACAACTCACGTGTGATATATCGTTCTATTATTTTCACGAATTTTCCCTTGCCACCCTCATAGTAAAACGGTATTCATGCAGCCGGATGATGTCATAGGGATCTGCTGTCATCCGGGGAAGACTCCGCTGCTCTCGCCAGAATGGATTCCACCAGCAGCATATCTTCGACCTTGTCGACATCGACACCCGCCTGTGGGTAAGGCAGGGTTACTGTCCGCACCTTGACACCCACTCTGGCCGAGACCGCATTCAGTGCCTGATCGAGTGTCAGCAGTCCCAGCAGATAAAATAGAACAGCTCTAGGCCCAAGAACCTGTGCAACCAAACGCCAAGGACGTTTGCGCAAATCTTCCGCTCGCTGCCAGAATGTAATCAGATCACGGCCACGATGATTGAAAAATGCATAGAGATTGCAGCCGCAGAATCCCCCGTCACGCAACCGTATTACGGTCCGCCTGGAGCCCGGAAATGCAGCCGTGACATCTGCATGTTTGACTACCCCTACCGTGGCGTCGCTCTCCATCGCGCAGGACTCGCGTAAAAAATAGCGGATGATTTCGGGTGTCAATAATGCATGATCCGCTGTCGTCAATAACACCGGCGCGTCATGATCCATCTGCGCCAGACCGCTGTTGGCACTACGACTGGGTGAATTCAGGTTCGGCAACCAGGTGACACGCCCCGATTCTATCCGCTGCTGCAACTCCGGGCAGCCAGGGAGCGCAGATGCGGGCGGCCCGCATACAATAATCCTCCCCACCATCTCGCTCACTTCCAGCGCATCCAGCACACGAATGATCATGGGTGTTCCAGCGATTGGCGCAATCGCCTTGCAGGCTGTTCCCGCCCTGCTGGCGACTGGATCGTGCGTTGTGCGGTCCGCCGCCAGTACCACGGCGCTAAATTGGTGTGTCTGATTCATCTGAGATTTCGCTTCCGCTGTCGTTTTGCTTGTCTGCTATGTTGATTGCAGGGTTTTGCCATAAATCCGGTAACGCTTGTACTGCCTGCTGCCGATGAGATCAAGAATTGCACGCATTGCCTTGTTGTCCTCGAGTATCCACGACATTTCGACTTCCCGTATCCCCGCAGCAAGCGCTGACTGCCGAGGCGCATCGATCACCATGAAAGCCAGCGCCATGCCGAGAGGGGTGCCTTGAAATTGCTTACGCACCCCCATCAAGGGTATCCGGCCGGTACGAACCGCACGATCTCTATACCACCTGATCAGTCGCAACCAGCCGAATGGAAACAAGCTGCCGTCAAGCTTGGCAAAGATCTCATTAAGATTGGGCAACCCCACCATAAATGCTGCCGGGACACCATCGACCTCGGCAATCTGGATAAAATACTCTGGCACAAGCAAGCGCAGATTGCTGCCCAGCTCGGCAAACTCGGCCTCGGTAAAGGGAACGAAACCCCAATTCTCGGACCAGGCATCGTTGAATATATCACGCAGTATTTCCATCTCTGCGCTGAAGTCATTGAGGTGTAGCGTTCTGAGTCGCACCTGTTTGGAAAATTTCTCGATTAGGGTGCGCATCACTCGCGGCACTTTAAAGTCTACATCAACCCAATAGGCAAGCAGATCTTTGACCGGCTGATAACCCTGTTCTTCGAGTAACCGTCCATACCATGCAGGTGAGTGCGGCATCATCACCATCGGCGGCGTGTCGAACCCATCCACCAGGATGCCACACTCCTGATTGATGGAGAGATTGAATGGTCCGCTGACATGCCTGACATGCCGGGTAGCCAGCCATGCTTCGGCGGTATGCAGCAACGCTGCGCATACTTCGGTGTCGTCCACACATTCCATCGAACCAAAATGACCGGTATCCGCACCATAGCGTTGCCGGTGAAGCTGATCAATTTGCGCGCTGATTCTTCCCAGCGGCTGATTATCCCGGTACGCGATCCAAGCCTGCCATTCTCCGTGCTTGAAAAATGGATTGAACCGGGAAAAATGTAGCCTCCGTTCCAGACGTAATGGCGGCACCCACAGGGGGTCATCTGCATAAATGCGCCAAGGGAGATCGATGAATATTCCCATCTCGCGGTAATTTGTGACCGGGCGCACGGTAACCGCTGCGGACGTTAACTGGCCGTGCTTCTCATTCATGGCAGAGGATGGATAGATGTAAGCAGCCACACTGGGGTATTGTATATTATCCCAGACAATCCATTAGGCGACTCTTCGAGCCTACGCGAGTGCTGGCGGTCAGTTTGTGGCGATTTTCTCCGCTTGCCCGGCTTCCATAGACCAAGCTATGGTCTTCTCCCAACTGACAAAACTGTCTTGCAACCTGCCTCACCATCATCTCGCGTCCTAATGGATTATCTGGGATTATTGCAATGCGTAAGCACGCCAACTCGTTTCTAGGTGGTATCATATTAATGATGGCATAGGCTCCCAACTGAGCGCGCGATGAAGCACGAGCAAGAACGGGGTATAATCTGTTAGCCATACCTTGGAAAGAAGGCATCACTCTCGGAAATATGAGTTATATCGGGAAAATACGCCAGGCTACTTGCTGACAGACTCGCATCACTTCTGGCCGACAATTCCGGCAACCTTCACCGGCGGCCGGTGAAGCAGATTGATAAGCCCTGAAACTTGTGCCCCACGAGGCGCTCCAGTCAGCCACCCCGCTTCTGCTCCATTACACTGAACTGGCGACTGAACTTATGTGTTGCGCCAAGGAAAACGCCAAACGGTAATTCAATTTTTTGTGACAACATTTTCTTTTAAGAGGTCGATCGATGGATGAGCCTATATATAACTTGCTAATTTCTCTTGCGCTTATTCCCGTCGTTATTGCATTGAATATCTGGGTAAAACAGAGACGACGCCGTCGGATCAACGAATCCGGGGAACAGGAATTTGATAGTCTTTCGGCAACGCTCCTGTCAACGCTGGGCGAAGGAATCGCCGTGGTCACGAGCCTGGTACTTATTATCTGGATCCTGGGAGGCATAGTAAGATTTCTATTCCCCGCCATATTTGGCGCGCGACTGTAATATTGATTGATACTGAGAATGAAAAAACAGGGCAGGAACAGGCGGCGCTCTGCAGGATAGGGACGCAAAAAGCGAAACATGAATGCTTGCAGCAAAACAAGACTGCCACAGTATTACGCTTTGCGGACGGCGGTCTTTTTAACGGCTGACACTCTGGCTTTAGGTTTCGCCGCCTTTGTTTCTGTTGCTATTTTTGTCTGTCTCGGTTCAAACTCGAATCCCACTTTCCCGTCTGCACCCGTTACCAGATAGGCTGAAAATGGCCGGCCCTTCTTGGAAACGAACTTTGACAGTAAGTCGGTTTTACCAGTACGCAATAGTTTTGCGACTTGTTCACGTTCAATGGGGCGCTTGAGAATTATCTTTCCGGTCTTGAAATCGCAGCTACGCACCGTACCGACAGCCTTCTCGCAGGTATAGCTCATACCGTGATCAAACACCCCACTGCCACAACGGGGACACTTGCCCAGCGCTTCCTGGCCGGAAAAGTCCACTTCCTCTGCCGTCTCCTCGCCGTTGCCGCCAAAATCAAATTTCATTTCCAGCTCATCAGTGAGCTTGATGTTGGCGTCGAACAATCGCCCCATTTTGCTGCGAAAGCCTTGCAACGGACCGATTTCGCGTTTGGTAATCAGTGCTTCCATTTCCGCTATTTCAAACTGCCGTCCGGCAAGGATCTTCCATAACGCAAAATCACAATTCTGGCACTGGAATTTTTTGTAGGTTTCATGCACTACGCCACCACATTTGGGGCAGGGGGATTTGAGCGTGGAAAAATCCCCGCTTATGGTTTCACCACGATGGCTCTTTGCCTGTTCCACCATGTGGCGGGTCATGGCAGCAATCTCTTCCATGAAAGAATTGCGCTTAAGCTTGCCCTGCTCAATCTGGCGCAACTTGAATTCCCAATCACCGGTCAACTCAGGTGAGGTGAGTTCGGGTACTTTCAACCCACGCAATAGCGTAATCAGCGAGAATGCCTTGGCAGTAGGGTGCAGTTCACGCCCGACACGCTGCAGATAGTTTTCGTACACCAGACCTTCGATAATCGAAGCGCGGGTGGCGGGTGTGCCCAACCCTTTCGCGCTCATGGCTTCACGCAGCTCCTCATCTTCTACCAGTTTGCCTGCATTTTCCATGGCCGACAGCAGCGTGGCCTCATTGAATCTTGCCGGTGGCCGGGTCTGGTTGGCAACGACTTTGACTTCTTGGGCGAGAACCGGCTCGCCTGCTTCCACTGCAACCAGAGTCGAATTGTCATCGGCGACTTCGGCCTGCGCCTCCTTACCATAAACCGCTTGCCAACCGGGATTGACCATCACCTTACCCTCAGTCTTGAAAGGTTCGTTTTCAACACGGGTGATGCGAGTGGTGACGAGAAATTCAGCGGGGGGGTAAAAGACTGCCAGAAAGCGTTTGGTAACCAGATCGTAGAGCTTGGTTTCTGCATCGCTCAGGTTCTTGGGTTCGAGCGATGTCGGGATAATGGCAAAATGGTCGGAAATTTTCGCGTTGTTGAATATGCGCTTATTGGGCTTGACCCAGCCTGCTTTCAGTATCTGTTTGGCGAATACCCCATAGCGGGTACTTTCCAGTGAACTCAGGGCATCCTCAACGGTTGCAATATAGTCTTCCGGCAACGCGCGCGCATCGGTACGCGGATAAGTCAACGCCTTATGCTTTTCGTATAAGGCTTGGGCCAGTCCCAGCGTGGTCTTGGCGGAAAAACCGAAACGGCCATTGGCGTCGCGCTGCAAGCTGGTGAGGTCATACAGCAGCGGACAGATTTCCGTAGTGGGTTTGCTTTCTTCGCTGACAATGCCAAGCTTATCTTGACATTTGGCGCGGATAATCTCAGCTTTTTTCTGCTCCCACAAGCGCTCGGCTTTCTGCTCGCTGTCCTTTTTTTCTTTGGAAAACTTCTCGTCAAACCAGCGCCCATTATAGCTGCCAGCCTTGGCAGTAAAGGTTCCATGTATCTCCCAGTAGTCGCGCGGGACAAATTTCTTGATTGTCTCTTCCCGCTCAACCAGGATTGCCAGCGTGGGCGTCTGTACACGTCCCACGGTGGTTTTGTGGAAACCACCTTCCTGAGAATTGAACGCAGTCAAGGCACGAGTACCGTTAATGCCGACCAGCCAGTCCGCTTCCGAGCGGCTCACGGCAGCCTCGGCCAATGGCTGCACGGCAGTATCGTCAAGCAATTTTGCAAAACCCTCGCGAATCGAGGCAGGTGTCATCGATTGCAGCCACAGACGCTTGACCGGTTTTTTGGTTGCAACATGGCGCGCAATGTAATGAAAAATCAATTCCCCTTCGCGCCCCGCGTCGCAAGCGTTGATGAGCGCGTCCACATCCTTGCGCTTGATCAGTTTGGTCAAGAGCTTCAGGCGCGACTCGGTTTTCTCGATGGGATGAAGATCAAAATGTGGAGGAATTACCGGCAGATTGGCAAAACTCCATTTGCCACGTTTGACTTCGTATTGTTCCGGAACCGCCAGTTCAAGCAAGTGACCGATGGCTGACGACAACACATACTGATCATTCTCGAAGTAATCGGTGTGTTTGGTAAAGCCACCCAACACCCGCGCAATGTCTGTGGCGACAGAAGGCTTCTCGGCGATGATTAAGGTTTTACCCATGAAACTCCTGTGAGCGTCCGCAAATTGCTGACGGTCGTTTTTAAAAGGGCATATCCCCAGTCACTGCAATCAAAGAATAAGTACGTTGATAGAAACTATTTGGGTCATAAGTAAACGGAGTCGTAAGCACCGAGCGTCAGCTACAAAGTAATATTACCTGATCCGCTGGTAGCGCCCGCCCGGCAGACTGGCGACCACGCCGTCCAGTTCAAGCGCTAACAGCATGGCGGATACCGCTTCTGCCGTCAAGCCGCTGCGGACACACAAGGTGTCGATATCGCGGGTATCGTGGCCCAAATACCTGAGCAGCACCGAGTCTTCCACGTCTGTCTTAGCGGCATCATTGGTGGCGGCAGATGTAACTTGATACCCCAGTTCTTCCAGAATATCCTGCGCGCTTTCCACCAGTTTCGCCCCTTGCTTGATCAGCGCATGACAACCCCTGGACAATGGCGAATGGATTGAACCAGGGATGGCAAACACATCCCGCCCCTGCTCCAGTGCCTGACGGGCAGTAATAAGGGAGCCGCTTTGCAGTGCTGCTTCCACCACCAGACAGCCGCGGCTCATGCCGCTGATAATGCGGTTGCGGCGCGGGAAGTTGCTGCCGATGGCAGGGGTGCCCAGTGGAAACTCGGAAATGAGTGCGCCTTTTTCCGCCAGTTCGTGAGCGAGTTCGCGGTTTCTTGCCGGATAAATGATGTCGAGGCCGGTACCTACCACTGCGATGCTGGCGGCGATACCACGCAAGCCGCCGCGATGAGCAGCGGCGTCCACACCAAGAGCCATCCCACTGATAATGCAAAACCCGGCATTGCTCGCGGCTGCGGCGAAGGCTTCGGCATTGGAAAGGCCTTGGGGCGTCGCATTGCGGCTGCCAACAACGGCAAGTGCGGGAGAGCTGAGCAGTTCGCGCCGCCCCTTGAGATAGAGCAACGGCGGCGGGTCAGGGATATTGAGCAGCAGACTGGGGTAGTCCGGATCAGCCAAGGTGATCACCGAATTGCTCGGGTGTTCCAGCCATTTGAGAGCGGCGGCAAGCTTGTTCTTATCCACACCCAGAGCAATGCTGTCTGCGGCCTGTTTACTCACCACGCGCTGCAACGCAACTACATTTGCGGAAAGAATGTCAGCGGGACTGCCAAAAGCCACCAGCAGACGCCGCTCCGACTCATCGCCGAGACCATCGATCAAACCAAGGCTGAGCCAGGATTCAATATCCGGCGAGAGCTTCATGGCATATCTCCTGCGAGTGCCGCTACGGTGTTTGTACTGCGTCGAGCACCTGAATCGGTTGTGTGCTTTGCATCACCAGCGCATAGGCTACTTTTTCAAACACCTGGAACACAAAAACTAGACCAGTGCGTTCATCAGGCAATTGCACGACTTCCCGTTCAGGTGACATAGTCTGGCTTCTGCGATAAACGGCCAGAACATTACCTGCTGCCAACCCATCACGCGCACCTTTGCTGAGAGTAACGATAGAACCTCTGCCGATTTCGGTAACGCCGCCATAAACGGAAATAATACGCCCCTTGATGACTTTGTCCGGCGCATGGGGAGCGTAATTATTGAACATCGTGACGGGAGTGGGAGCCAGTCGATCACCCTTGAGTATCTCCTCGACCGAGCGGATAACGGATACGGCGCTGATATCAGCGAACTTCTCCACCTTTGCGTCCCCCAGATAAACGGCTTCGTAACCCAGAATCTGAGCGTCATCGGGATCTGTCAGCGTCTTGCCAGGACGAAAGAATTGCCACGCCGAGCCTTTGTCTTTCGGCAAACCGCTGACATAAACAATATCACCCGCATTCAATATCACACGGCTGTCGCTGGTTCCCAGCACTAGTGGGGCGTTGGCGAGACCATCTTTTTCGGTTACCAAGGGCCGACTCAGGAATGGCTCGATTGCGGTAGCGGGAATGCTGGGAATGGCTGCAGTATCAGATTTCTCCATCCGCACCTGGGGAGATAGCTTTACTACTACGATTTCGCTGGCGAGCCGCAGCCTGCTGCCGTCAGGAGTTTTTTCCAGTACGATGACGTCCCCGGGGTAAATCTTGTGGGGATTCTTCACTTGTTCCCGGTTCAGACCCCAGATTTTTCCCCAGAGCCAGGGATCTTTTAAAAAACGCGAGGCAATTCCCCATAACGTATCACCGGGAACAACAACATAGCGATCAGGTATATTGTTCTGCAGCTCAATGTCAGCAGCTCTGGCTGACAGGCTGAAAAACAGGCTCACGAACAAAATCACGGATATAATAGACTTCCGCATGAATAACCTCAGTCGCAGAAAGAAACCCGGTTCGTCGGGCAGCGTACCATCGAAAAATGGGTGCTTCTAAAAATTCAATATCCCATGCAAAACGAGGTGCGATCAAAAAATAATGCCGTAGCCTATGGATAATATGTAAAAAATATTTTTCGTGAGCAACGAAGTATTCGTGACGGAATTTTTAGAGCCGCCCTGACAATATGCTTTAGATTCTGCAGTTAGTTTGTTAAATATGCAAGCCTTTCTATGGCACTTCTGAAGATACTGCAATACCCGGATGAACGGCTGCATACGGTAGCAGCCAAGGTTCCGGAAGTGACTGACGAGATCCGCACTCTGGTGCAGAACATGGCAGAAACCATGTACGCCGCTCCTGGAGTTGGGCTGGCGGCAACTCAGGTTGACGTGCACCAGTGCGTGATCGTAATTGACACATCTGACACCCATGACCAGTTGCACGTGTTAATCAATCCTGAAATCACCGCTCACAGCGGTGAGTCCGACTATGAAGAAGGCTGCCTGTCAGTACCAGGGATTTTTGAAAAAATAAGACGCGCTGAGCGGGTCTCTGTCAGGGCATTGGACCGTGACGGTAATCCGTTAGTGCTCGACGCTGATGGTTTACTGGCAGTGTGCATACAGCACGAGATGGATCATTTGCTCGGCAAAGTATTTGTTGAATACCTGTCACGGCTGAAGCAATCGCGTATCCAGGCAAGATTAAAAAAACAGCAACGCAAGACAATGTGACAACCTGCATTTACTTTGCAGCCAATCAATTCCGTGCATGCCTTGTTTATTTGTGGCTCATGCTGGCGCTGCTCGTGGGCGGGTGCCCAGGAAAACCTCTGAACAAGTTCCTTGAGTCAGACTCAACATGAAAATTATTTTTGCCGGTACTCCAGCGTTTGCCGCGCGCGCACTTGAAGCCCTGCTGGAAGCTGGGCATGAAATTGCGTTGGTGCTAACCCAACCTGACCGTCCTGCCGGACGGGGCATGCAGGCCACGGCAAGTGCAGTCAAAGTGCTGACGCAACAGCGGAAACTTGCCCTGTTGCAACCACACTCGCTCAAACAATCCGGATTAGATGTCCAACTCGCTGCCATCAGTGCGGATGTAATGATAGTTGCAGCTTACGGACTGATACTACCCACAGCCATCCTGAGCATTCCACGCCTTGGCTGTCTCAACATTCATGCTTCACTGTTACCGCGCTGGCGCGGTGCCGCACCAATCCAGCGAGCAATCTTGGCGGGTGACCGGGAAACCGGCATTACCATTATGCAAATGGATCGGGGTCTTGATACCGGCGCCATGCTGCTGCAGAGAAGCATTCCCATCGCGCCAGATGACACCGCGCAGACCCTGCACGACAAGCTTGCCTCGGTAGGCGCACACTGCATCATTGAGGCGCTGCCGCTTTTGCAGCAGGGAAAACTCACTGCCACTGCTCAGGATGAAACAGCCGCCAGCTACGCGCCCAAGCTGGAAAAAATTGAAGCGGAAATTGACTGGCGGCTGGACGCGGAACAAATCAATCGCGCCGTACGCGCATTCAACCCCCATCCCGGCGCACACTCCCGGGTGCGCGGCATCCCTCTGAAAATATGGCAAGCGGAAATAGCGGCGAGCGCTGCCGGTACCCCTGGAGAAGTCATTGCAACCGGACGCGAAGGTATCACGGTGGTATGCGGCAACGGTACACTGCTGCTGAAAATGGTGCAGAAACCGGGTGGGAAAAAAATGAATGCAGGGGAATTTCTCGCAGGCCATCCATTGCAGTCTGGTGATCACTTCGAATACCGGGATGATTAAAACTCAGTGCCTAGCCACTGCGGTCGTGGGCAAGGTGTTGGCCGGCGCAAGCCTGACTGCGGTGCTGCAGGAAACCTGGCACACCCACCTCGCTCTTTCTAGTCAGCAGCGCGGAGCTATCCAGGATATAAGCTACGGTGTGCTGCGCTTCTACGGTCAGCTTGATGCATTACTCGAGTTACTGCTGAACAAGCCGCTGCAGCATCAGGATCTGCGTTGTTTATTGCTGGTGGGCTTGTATCAGCTGCAATATAGCAAGGCTTCGCCCCATGCAGTGGTGGACCACGCTGTGTCTGCATCCTCTGCCCTGAACGACAGCAAGCGCGGCAAAGGGGCAGCTGGACTGGTCAACGCGGTGTTGCGTAATTTCATGCGACAACGCACAGTTTTGCTGGCACAGGCAGGCGAAAGTGAAGTGGGTCGCCATTCTCACCCACAGTGGTGGATAGATAAACTGCGTGGGCAATATCCCAACGACTATCAAGCGGTATTAGAGGCCGACAACCAGCACCCGCCAATGACGCTGCGGGTCAATCGGCGCAAGATGAAAGTAGCGAATTACCAGAAGCAACTCAATGAATGCGGCATGCCCGCACGACTACTATGGAACGATGCTCTCATTCTGACGCAACCAGTGGCGGTGGAAAAGCTGCCTGGATTCAGCGCAGGGCTGGTGTCGGTGCAGGATGCAGGCGCGCAACTGGCCGCGCCGTTGCTGGATGCACACGATGGCATGCGTGTATTGGATGCCTGCGCTGCCCCCGGCGGCAAGAGCGCACATCTGCTGGAATTGGCAGACGTAGAACTGACCGCGCTCGACCATGATACTGCGCGACTTTCCCGCGTAGCGCAAAATCTCACACGACTGGAACTCAAAGCCCATCGTCTTATTTGCGGCGATGCGGCACAGCCGGCGGCGTGGTGGGATGACAAGCTGTTTGATCGTATCCTGGCCGATGTGCCCTGCTCCGCTTCGGGAGTAGCACGTCGTCATCCCGATATCAAATGGCTGCGGCGCGAAAGTGACCTTCCTCAGTTTGCCGCAAGCCAACAGAAAATACTTGATGCCTTGTGGCAGACCCTAGCCAGAGATGGTAAATTGCTCTATGCCACCTGCTCGGTATTCGCCGAGGAAAACAAGCTACAGGTAGCCGAATTTTTGCGTCATCATCCAGATGCCCATTCGCTACCTTTCTCCGGGATAGAAGCGATTGATGGACAACTGCTGCCGGACTCCCAGCATGATGGTTTCTTCTATACCCTGTTGCACAAACCCTGACGCCGTCGCACGGCTGTGGCGCATGGTCGCAATGCTGCTGCTGGCTGCAGGATTATTGCTGACTACGACTGTCCGTGCGGAAGATATACGCATAAAGTCCGTGGCACTGGATGCAGTGGATGAGGGCTATCAGTTCAGCGCCGATGTCGAAGTTGCACTCAATCCCATGCTGGAGCGGGCGCTCGAGAGAGGAATCGTACTGTACTTTGTGAGCGAACTTAATCTACTGAATCCCCGCTGGTACTGGTTGGATGAGAAGGTTGCCCGGAGCAAGCAACGTGAGGCATTAAGCTATTATGCACTCACCCGTCAATACCGTTTGAGTCGCGGAACCTTGTCACAGAACTTCAGTACGCTGAAGGAAGCGCTGCAAGTTCTAGGACGATTGCGTAATCGTCCCATAGTGGCAAATTCTGAACTGAAACAGGATGCGGAGTACATCGCAGAACTGCGCGTGTGGCTTGACCTGTCGCGCCTGCCCAAACCATTCCAGGTCGAAGCGCTTAGTTCCAGGGAATGGAATCTGAGTTCCACCACATTGCAATGGAATGTGCGGCTGCCAGAGCAGAAACTTCATCACGGGGGCAGACCGTGAAGTACATCATCATTATTGGCTCGGGACTGGGTGCGGTGATGTTATTTCTGCTCGCAACGGCAGGCGCTGATACTGAGTTCTTTGAGCGCCGTTATCAACTTCTGATCGCGCTCAATGTCGGCTTTGTGCTGCTCCTTATGGTGATGGTAGGGTATCTGCTGTGGCGGCTCAGGCGCAGGCTCAAGACTGGAGTATTCGGTTCCAGACTGGCATTGCGCCTGCTGCTGATCTTTTCGCTGATGGCGATTCTTCCGGGCGTACTGGTGTATAGCGTATCGGTGCAGTTCCTGGGGAAAAGCATTGAGTCCTGGTTTGACGTCAAGGTCGACCGGGCACTCGAAGGTGGTTTGAACCTGGGGCGCACCGTCCTCGACAACCTGCTCGACGAATTGCGCGAAAAGACCAAAACCGCTGCACTTGCGCTCTCCACCCAGTCCACCACGCTACCGCTAGCGCTGGAACAACTGCTGGATCAGTCGCGAATGCAGGAAGCCACGCTATTTAATCAACACGGTAGAATAATCGCGTTTTCTGGTGCAAATGGTGCTGGCTTATTTGCGGAAATGCCGAGTGCAGCGGTGATGGACCAGATAAGGATGCAGGGGGCCTATAGTGAGGTTGAGTCCATACCTGACAAGGGTTTGTATTTACGGGTGATGGCGCCGCTCAGTGGACTAAGTTGGGAGGAAGGCAGTCGCATATTGCAATTAGTGCAGCCGGTACCAATACAGCTGGCCGGGGATGCGGAAATGGTACAGGCAGTGTTCCGCGATTATCAGGAGTTGTCATTATCGCGCCAAGGACTGAAAAGTCTCTACACGGTGACATTGACACTCGCACTGCTGCTCTCGCTTCTTTCTGCATTGGCAGCAGCATTCCTCATCAGTGAACGGCTAAGCGCGCCGCTGGGTATGCTGGCGGAAGGTACCCGTGCCGTGGCGCAGGGCGACTTCAGCAGACGCCATCCGGTACAAAGTCGGGATGAGTTGGGGGTGCTGACCGAATCATTCAATCGCATGACTCAGCAGCTGGAGGAAGCGCGCACAGTGTCCCAACGTAACCAGCAGGAAGTGGAAAGTGCCAGAGCCTACCTGGAAAGCATACTGTCCAATCTTTCATCCGGCGTTCTGGTATTCGACGAGAGTTTACGCCTGCGCACCGCGAATCTTAGTGCAGAACAAATTCTCAAGGTTCCCCTAAGCGGCCTTGAAGGGTTGACTATGGAAGAATGTGCGGCACAGACGCCTCAACTTCATTCTCTCGAAGCTGCCATCCTGGGAGGATTCCATTCGGGTAGATCGGGCGAGTGGCAGCGCCAGGTAGAACGTCCGGGAGATGGCGGCATCCAGGTGTTGCTGCTGCGCGGGACACGCCTGCCGCATGTATCGGGCGGTGGCGGTGTCGTGGTATTTGATGACATTACCCACCTGTTGCAGGCACAACGTACTGCAGCGTGGGGTGAAGTGGCGCGGCGCCTGGCGCATGAAATCAAGAACCCGCTCACACCCATCCAGCTTTCTGCCGAACGCATGCAGCACAAACTTGCAGAAAAACTGGCCGGGCAGGATGCAGAAATATTGCAACGCTCAACCGAAACTATCGTCAATCAGGTAGAAGCGCTTAAGAAGATGGTCAATGAATTCAGCGAATATGCGCGTGCTCCGAAATTGGAGTTACACCTGCTGGACATCAACAAACTGGTGCAGGAAGTGCTGGCATTATATGAGACAGCCTCCGCGGGGGCGGAGGGAGATCTGCGCCCGCGCATTGATCTGACACTCGCTTCCGGCCTACCGTTAGTGAAAGGGGATTCGGCACGCTTGCGTCAGGTGATCCACAATCTTCTACAAAACGCTCAGGATACCCTGATTGGTATCGCGGAACCTATCATCACGGTGTGTACCGAAATGGCACAGGGGGCGGTGCGTCTCAGTGTGAGCGATAACGGTGGGGGTTTTCCAGATCAGGTCAGGGCGCGCGTATTTGAGCCTTACGTTACCACCAAGCCCAAGGGTACAGGACTCGGGCTGCCTATCGTCAAAAAAATCATCGAGGAACACAACGGTACGATACAAATCGAAAACATTCTGCCTCATGGCGCCCGTATCTCCATTACCCTGCCCATAACGGTAGAAAACAATTCGACAATTAAACATGAGACCGTATGATTACGGTCAACCGTAAATAAACCTCCGGGTTATGTCCACCAAGGCCGGGTATTCGATACCTACATTATGACCAACAATACAATACTTGTCGTTGATGACGAAATCGGTATACGCGAGCTGCTGTCTGAAATCTTGCGCGATGAAGGCTACCGCGTGGCACTGGCAGAGAATGCTGGCCAGGCCCGAAACTGGCGTAACCAGACACGTCCCGATCTGGTACTGCTGGATATCTGGATGCCGGATACCGATGGCATCACTCTGCTGAAAGAATGGGCGGGCAGCGGGCTGCTCACCATGCCGGTAGTGATGATGTCGGGACACGGCACCATTGACACTGCGGTGGAGGCAACGCGTATTGGTGCATTCGGTTATCTGGAAAAACCGATACCGCTGCAAAAACTGTTGAGTACGGTAGGACGCGCATTACGTGGTGGCCAGGTCAAGCCGCCCTCTACTCTCTCACTCAACGGCCTAGGCAAGGGGTCGATGATCGCCAATCTAAAAAAACATCTGGAACAGATCGCCAATCTGAAAACGCCACTGCTGCTCACTGGTGAACCAGGAACCGGGATGGAACTGTGTGCACGCTTCCTGCACCGCCCCAACACCCCCTGGATAGAGCCGGATACACTCACGTCTCTTGCTGATACCCCGTTTGCCTTGCTGGAGCAGGCACGAGGCGGATTATTGTTTCTCAAAGAAATCGGCAAGCTCAACCGACTAGAACAGAAAGGCTTGTTGCTGCTGTTGGGCAAATTGGAAAAGTACAACGTACGGCTTGTGTGCGTTACCTCCACACCGCTAGTGGATCTGATGGCACAAGGCGCCTATGACCCCCGGTTATACGAAATTCTAAGCGGCCTCTGTATTACTGTTCCCACACTAAAGGCGCATCGGGAAGACATTCCCGAGCTTGCCAGTCAGATACTCTCGCGCAGCATTGAATCCGGCGAAGTATCGCTGCGACAATTCAGTACTGCTGCGCTCAATGCGTTACGCAACTATGACTGGCCCGGCAACCTCACACAGCTAACTGGTGTGGTGCGTTCTTTGGCGCTGACCTGCACGGGTGATGAGATTTCAGTTGACGATGTGCTGCAGGCGCTGGCTTCTCCAATGTCGGCACAGACTGTCTCCAGTGTGCAGCTTAATATTCCACTGCGTGAAGCACGTGATTTGTTTGAAAAAACATATTTTGACCGGCTCATTGAGCAGGAAAACGGCAACATGACCCGAGTAGCAGAACGATCGGGGCTGGAACGTACACATCTTTACCGAAAACTCAAGCTGTTAGGCATCAAACTACGGAATCACTGACAGCAACAAGGAACACCCAAGAGTCTTTCGCAGTTGTCTGGCACCGCATCTTAAGCGATAATATTGTTTTTGCTGGCGCGCATCGCTGTTTAGGTCGGATGCATGCTGTCTTTTTATTTTTTTATGTCTAGTTGAGCGAGGGAGTCCGCGTCCATGGGAACATTCAATGATTTTAATGCACCGGTATTCAAAAATCTGACCAGCGCCATCCGCGCGCTGGCGATGGACGCTGTGCAAAAAGCCAATTCCGGCCATCCTGGCATGCCCATGGGCATGGCGGAAATCGCCGAAGTGTTATGGATTCATCATCTACGCCACAATCCTGCCAACCCCAAGTGGGCTGACCGCGATCGCTTCGTGTTGTC
This sequence comes from Nitrosospira sp., assembly GCA_043752345.1. GTDB lineage: Bacteria > Pseudomonadota > Gammaproteobacteria > Burkholderiales > Nitrosomonadaceae > VFJL01. Next base: position 13,621 of record JAYUYT010000051.1, on the reverse strand, counting down.
CAACGGGCATGGCTCGATGTTGATTTATGCGCTGTTGCACCTTACCGGCTACGATTTGCCGATGGAGGAGATCAAGCGTTTCCGCCAGTTTCATTCCAAAACTCCCGGCCATCCCGAATATGGCTACACCCCTGGTGTGGAAACTACCACCGGTCCCTTGGGACAAGGCATCACCAACGCAGTAGGTATGGCGCTGGCGGAAAAGATTCTGGCTGCCGAGTTCAACCGCCCCGGTTTCGACATCGTCAACCACTATAGCTACGTGTTCCTTGGCGACGGCTGTCTGATGGAAGGAATTTCCCACGAAGCCTGTTCGCTGGCGGGCACCTTGGGACTAGGCAAACTGATCTGTTTTTACGACGACAATGGCATTTCCATAGACGGTCATGTAGAAGGCTGGTTCACCGATGACACGCCCAAGCGCTTTGAAGCTTACGGCTGGCATGTGGTGCCCAATGTCAACGGTCACGACCCGGTCGCCATTGAGGCAGCGATTGAAGCAGCCAAGCGGGCCAGCAACAAGCCTTCGATGATTTGCTGCAAAACCGTCATCGGCCTGGGTTCTCCCAATAAAGCCAACACCCACGAAGTGCACGGCGCGGCGCTGGGCGATGCGGAAATCGCCGCCGCCCGTCCCCACATCGGCTGGAACCATCTGCCGTTTGAAATCCCCCAGGAAGTCTATGACATGTGGGATGGACGCGCCAAGGGCAAGAAACTGGAAGCAGAATGGAACCAGAAGTTAGCCGAATACACCAACAAATACCCCGTTGAGGCAGCCGAATTCACGCGCCGCATGGCTGGCGAACTGCCGGCCAACTGGCGTGAGCATGCCGAAGGTTTCATCAAGCGCGTCAATGCCAAGGAAGAAACCATTGCCACCCGCAAGGCCTCACAAAATGCGATTGAGGGACTGGCGCCCGTGCTGCCAGAGCTGGTTGGGGGTTCGGCCGATCTGGCTGGATCCAACCTTACCTTGTGGTCAGGTTCGAAAGGCATCAGCCGTGAAAGTGGTGGCAATTACGTGTATTACGGTGTGCGTGAATTTGGCATGAGCGCCATGATGAATGGATTGTCGTTGCACGGCGGCATCATTCCCTACGGCGCCACTTTCCTGATGTTCTCGGAGTACGCTCGCAACGCTCTGCGTATGGCAGCGCTGATGAAAATCCGCAATCTGTTCGTGTTCACGCATGATTCGATCGGCTTGGGTGAAGACGGCCCCACGCACCAACCAGTGGAGCAGACTGCGACACTGCGCTATATCCCCAACATGGACGTATGGCGTCCCTGCGACACAGTTGAGTCTGCAGTGGCCTGGGCGCGGGCAATTGAGCGCAAGAACGGTCCTTCCACACTGATCTTCAGCCGCCAGAATCTGCCATTCCAGAAACGCGACGCCGCCACCATCAAGCTGATCGACAAGGGCGGTTATATCCTGTCGGAAGCGGCGAGCGGAAAACCGCAGGCCATTCTCATCGCTACCGGTTCGGAAATCGGCTTGGCAATGAGTGCACAAAAAGAACTGGCCGCAACAGGCATCCATGTGCGCGTGGTCTCGATGCCTTGCACCAATCTGTTTGATCGTCAGGACCAGGCCTACAAGGACAGCGTGCTGCTCAGTGGGGTGCGGCGCGTTGCTGTAGAAGCGGGGATCGCCGATTTCTGGCGCAAGTACGTGGGGCTGGAAGGTGCGGTGGTGGGCATGGAAACCTTTGGCGAGTCCGCACCAGCCAGCGAGCTGTTCAAACATTTCGGCTTCACCGTTGAGAACGTGGTGAAGACAGTAAAGAGCGTTATCTAACTAATTGGCAGAGCAGCGGTGCGCAAATTAACGCGCCGCTGCAATTCATTTTTTCCATTCAAGGAGCTCACAACATGACCATCAAAGTCGGCATCAATGGATTTGGCCGCATTGGCCGCATGGTATTCCGCGCAGCGGCACAGGACTTCCCGGACATCGAAGTCGTTGCCATCAACGACCTGCTCGAACCCGATTACCTGGCTTACATGCTGCAACACGATTCCGTGCATGGCCGCTTCAATGGCAGCGTCTCTGTTGAGGGCAACACCCTGATAGTCCGCGGCAAGAAAATCCGTCTGACCGCCATCAAGGATCCCGCCGAACTGAAATGGAATGAAGTGGGTGCCGATGTCGTGGTCGAGTCCACCGGCCTGTTCCTCACCAAGGAGACCTGCGCAAAACACCTCACCGCCGGCGCCAAGAAAGTCATCATGTCGGCGCCGTCCAAAGACGACACGCCCATGTTTGTGTACGGCGTGAATGACAAGACCTACGCCGGTCAAGCCATCGTTTCCAATGCGTCGTGCACCACCAACTGCCTCGCCCCCATCGCCAAGGTGTTGAATGACACCTTCGGTATCCGGCGTGGTCTGATGACTACCGTACATGCCGCCACTGCTACCCAGAAAACCGTCGATGGCCCTTCCAACAAGGACTGGCGCGGCGGCCGTGGCATTCTTGAGAACATCATCCCGTCTTCAACCGGCGCCGCCAAAGCTGTTGGTGTAGTCATTCCTGAACTGAACAAGAAACTCACCGGCATGGCTTTCCGTGTGCCCACCTCTGACGTGTCCGTGGTTGACCTCACCGTGGAACTGAACAAGGAAGCTTCCTACGCCGAAATCTGCGCCGCCATGAAAACCGCGTCCGAGGGATCAATGAAAGGGGTGCTCGGCTATACCGATGAGAAGGTCGTTTCAACCGACTTCCGTGGTGACAGCTGTACCTCCATTTTCGATGCGGAAGCCGGCATGGCGCTGGACAGCAGTTTCGTCAAGGTCGTCTCCTGGTATGACAACGAGTGGGGCTACTCCAGCAAAGTCCTGGAAATGGTACGCGTAGTCGCCAAGTAGCTCGCAATGAGGCGTAACAAATAAGCTGGCTATGCCCGTTGTGCTTTTCACGTCGCAAATGCGTCGCAATCTGAGGGATGGCGCGTAAGCCATCCCTTACCCATTACAAATTTGGAGCTTTCCATGTCCGTCATCAAACTCGTTGACCTCGATCTCAAGGGTAGACGTGTGTTCATTCGCGCCGATCTCAACGTACCCGTCACAGACGGCAAAGTCACATCCGATGCACGCATTACCGCTTCCATGGCGACTATCAACCACTGTCTGCAACAGGGCGCCAAAGTGATGGTGACCTCGCATCTGGGCCGCCCTGAAGAAGGCGTATGGTCCGAAGAAAACTCGCTTAAACCAGTCGCTGACAATATTGCCGCGCGTCTGGGTAAACCCGTGCGCCTGATCAGGGATTGGATTGATGGTGGATTCGAGGTGGTGGAAGGCGAGCTGGTCGTGCTGGAGAATTGCCGCATCAACAAGGGCGAAAAGAAAAATGTTGATGAGACCGCGCAAAAATACGCCCGGCTGTGCGATGTGTTCGTGATGGACGCCTTCGGCACCGCGCACCGCGCTGAAGCCTCGACCCACGGTATCGCCAAATACGCCCCCATTGCCTGCGCTGGCATTCTGCTGACGCAAGAACTGGATGCGCTGACCAAAGCATTGCTGAACCCGGCGCGGCCGATGGTTGCCATCGTCGGTGGCTCCAAGGTTTCAACCAAGCTGACCGTGCTTGAATCCCTGTCCGAGAAAGTTGATCAGATGGTGGTCGGTGGCGGCATCGCCAATACTTTCCTTAAGGCTACCGGCAAGAACATTGGCAAATCCCTGTGCGAAGATGATCTGATTCCTACCGCGCGCATGCTGATGGATAAAATGGCAAAACGTAACGCCTCCATTCCGATTGCGGTGGACGTCGTGGTGGGCAAAAAATTCGACGCGAATGAACCGGCGGTATTGAAAAATGCTGATGCGGTCGCCGATGACGAGATGATTTTCGATATCGGGCCCAAGAGCGCGCAGGAACTGGCCGATATCATCATGCAGGCCGGCACGGTGGTATGGAATGGCCCAGTCGGCGTGTTCGAGTTTGACCAGTTCGGCGCTGGCACCAAAACCATCGCCATGGCGATTGCCAACACCAAAGCCTTTACCCTGGCGGGGGGTGGCGACACCATCGCCGCGATCCAGAAATACGATATCTATGACAAAGTATCCTATATTTCGACTGCTGGCGGTGCGTTCCTGGAATTTCTCGAAGGAAAAAAACTGCCTGCCGTGGAAATACTGGAACAGCGCGCGCACTGACACCTGCGATACACCTTACCTCTATTCATAAAATGATCCGAAGAACAAAAATCGTTGCCACCCTCGGCCCCGCATCCAGCGACCCCAAGGTTCTGGAGCGCATGATCAATGCCGGGGTTGACGTAGTCCGCATTAATTTTTCCCATGGCACCAGAGAGGAACACATCGAACATGCCGAGCTGGCTCGTTCGCTGGCCCGTGCCGCCGGTCAGACTGTAGGCGTACTGGCAGATCTGCAGGGGCCGAAAATTCGTATCGGTAAATTCGAGCATGGGAAAATCACGCTGAAAGCCGGTGACAAATTCGTGCTTGATGCCGAGTGCGAACTGGGTGATCAGGAGAAAGTCGGGCTGGATTACAAAGAACTGCCGAATGATGTAGGAACCGGCGTAACCCTGATGCTGGATGATGGCCGCATCGTGCTGGGCGTTTCCCAAGTCAAGGGACACCAGGTGCATTGCGTGGTGGAACAAGGCGGAGTGCTGTCCAATAATAAAGGGATCAACCGCAAAGGCGGCGGACTCAGTGCGCCGGCCTTGACCAGCAAGGATATGGAAGACATCAAGACTGCCGCAGCGCTCAAAGCGGATTATCTGGCAGTGTCTTTCCCGCGCACCGGCGAAGACATGCGCTGGGCACGTGATTTGATGCGTGAGGCTGGCGGCAAGAGTCTGATGATGGCAAAAATTGAGCGCTCGGAAGCGATCATGGCGCTGGATGATATTTTGCAAGCCTCCGACGCCATCATGGTGGCACGCGGCGATCTGGCGGTGGAAGTGGGCGACGCGGTGGTGCCGGCATTGCAGAAACGCATGATACGTGCGGCTCGCCTCAGCAATAAACTGGTGGTAACCGCCACGCAGATGATGGAATCAATGATCACCAGTCCGATTCCGACCCGGGCAGAAGTATCTGACGTAGCCAATGCAGTGCTGGATGGCACCGATGCGGTAATGCTATCGGCGGAATCCGCTGCGGGGGAATACCCGATTGAAGCGGTCGAGGCTATGGCTAGGGTATGCCTGGAAGCGGAAAAGGAATTCCTGGCAAGTCAGGAGCAACGACGCATACAGTCCGGCCTTCCGGATACCATTGAGGAAGCGATTGCCCGCGCTACCATGTTCACTGCCAGCAGCCTGAAGATCCGCGCCATTGCCGCACTTACGCAAAGTGGCCGGACAGTACTGCTGATGTCGCGCAGAAACTCCAATGTGCCCATATTCGCTTTGAGTCCACAGGAAGATACCCGCCGCAAAATGACTTTGTTTCGCGGCGTCTATCCGATAAAATTCGGCGGCGGCTCGAATGATCCCGAGACCATTCTGGATCTGGCAGAGAGCGAACTGCTCAAACGCGGTGCAGTGCGTAACGGCGATCTGATCATCATGACCATCGGTGAGCCGGTTGGCAAGGCAGGCGGCACCAACACCATGAAGATTGTTAAAGTGGGAGAACACCGGAAGGCATAAACAGGACATGGGCCGGGAACAACGAGCAGCAGCTCCATACCGTGCACCAGCAACAATTCAATATTTAGTTCGGCATACGTATATTCTTACTTGAAGGAGGCTCAAATGGCACTCGTATCATTGCGGCAACTATTGGATCATGCAGCGGAAAATGGCTATGGCCTGCCCGCTTTCAATGTGAACAACCTGGAGCAGATTCAGGCCATCATGCAGGCGGCAGATGAGTGCAACAGCCCGGTGATCATGCAAGGTTCTGCCGGCGCGCGCAAATACGCCGGTGAAGCCTTCCTGCGCCACCTGATCGCGGCGGCGGTGGAAGCTTACCCGCATATCCCCATCGTCATGCACCAGGACCATGGCGCATCCCCATCGGTATGCATCAACGCCATCCGCAGCGGATTTTCCAGTGTCATGATGGACGGTTCGCTGGAAGCTGATGCCAAGACGCCGTCATCCTACGAATACAACGTCGAAGTCACCGCCAAGGTGGTGGAGATGTCGCATGCCGTCGGCGTTTCTGTCGAGGGTGAACTGGGCTGCCTGGGCTCACTCGAATCCGGTATGGGTGAAGCAGAAGACGGCCACGGTGCCGAAGGCAAGCTGTCCCATGATCAATTGCTGACCGATCCGGAGCAGGCCGCCGACTTCGTCAAGCAAACCGGCGTGGATGCGCTGGCCATTGCCATCGGCACCTCGCACGGCGCTTATAAATTCACGCGCAAGCCCACCGGCGACATACTCGCCATCGAACGCATCAAGCAGATACACCAGCGCATCCCCAATACCCATCTGGTGATGCATGGCTCCAGTTCCGTGCCGCAGGAGTGGCTCGATATCATCCGCGAATTTGGTGGTGAAATGAAAGAGACCTACGGGGTGCCGGTGGAAGAAATCCAGGAAGGCATCAAGCACGGCGTGCGCAAGATCAATATCGATACCGACATCCGTCTCGCCATGACCGGTGCAGTCCGCCGCCACCTGGCAAAAAACAAGAGCGAGTTCGATCCTCGCAAATTTCTCAAGGATGCAACCGCCGCCGCCAGGGATATCTGCAAAGCGCGTTTTGAGGCATTCGGCTGCGCCGGTCAGGCTGGCAAGATCAAGCCGATCATGCTGGATAACATGGCGACCAGATACGCCAAGGGCGAATTGAGAGCCGTCATCAAGTAAGTCCACAGCAAATCAGAGTAAACAGAAAGGCAGCCCTGGCGGCTGCCTTTCTGTTTTCCGCAAATGCGAATAGCGGTGAGACCGTTCAGCGCCGTAAAAACCCGGCCAGCAGCGCTGCCGCGCTGCTACCAGAACGGCTTGGTTTTATTGAAACGTGCCCAAGCCTGCTCCAGTTCCAGCTTCGTCAGTGCAGCCCGGCTTGCGCTCCAGCCCAGGACTATGCCGACCGCTTCCTGCTGGCTGCCTTCATCCCCAGCGATGACCACTTCACTTAGCAGTCGTTTGGCATTGGCGGTATCGTTCATTGCCCCCAGAATGTCTTGCAGCACGGACATGGAGCGGAGGTACCTCCTCGTTTCCCTGGGCGAATAAAATCCGGCGAAAAATTCAGTGGTGTAGCGTTGTTTCTTGACGACGATGCGCAGAGCATGCAATTCTGCCACGCTGGAATTCATCAGTTCCTTGCCATATTTCTTCAATTGCCGGTGACGATGCACCAGCAGAGCAGTAGCGAATTTCTTTACTGGTGTTCCTGCTCCGATTCCAGCCGGTTTAACTGACGCCACCGGGCTAGGCTGGCCGAGCCAGGCTTCCGCACTTACCCATGCACCCAGCTGCAACATTGATTCCGCATAATGGGCAGATTCGACAGCATGGTGTGCGGCTTCATTGTGTTGGCGGCATAATTGCTCGCACTTATCCCGTAGTACCGCCATGCCTGGATGACCGGGGAAATTGGCGCAAACTGGAGCCAATGTTTCCGTCACAAACACATCCCAGTCGCGGGCAGGGCCTAATTGGCTGGTGAGCCATTTCAATTCCTGTGCCAGCGGAATAAACGCCGCCTTGGAAAATATCCTGGAGAAAATACTCAGGGCTGAGCGCTGCCGCCGCAGGGCAACGCGCATCTGGTGTAGGTATTCGATATCACAACCTGCCAGCATGCCGGTTTCATTACTATGCAAATGGTTGAGGCAATTCCAAGTGATGGCTTTGAATGCTGCGCTCACAGTCATTTCAGCATCAAGTTCGACTGGCGCGGCTTTAAGCGGCGGCGACTTGCCGTCGGCGTAAAGCAGGTAGCCGCGCTCCGCTTTGCTCGCACTCTCCAGCCTGAAGGGAACGCTGTGCAGCAACTCCAGCGCGAACTGAAACAGCTGTGCGGGGTTGCCGGATTTCAATTCCAGTTCGATTTCGCAAAGTGGTGTACTGGCGTCACCGGCAATGACTTGCCCCCGGTCGAGACAAAACTCCGCTTCGCCGCCGTCGGCAAACCGCAGCATGCGGATGCTGCGAGTGAACTCGGTGGTAAACACCGGTTGCAGTCGCTTGCGCAGCTCAGTGGCAGCAAACAGCTTGATGAGAGTGGGATCGGTAATTTTGGTGAAATCAGGTTGCGCTTTCAGCACCGGGGCTTCCCATTCATCGCGCTGATGCAATCCTGCTGCAACGCTACCGCCACCCTTGATGGTCTGTACCCAGCGTCTGCCGCTGCGACGCAAGCGTAGCGCGATGCCGTGCCGCTTGAGATCGAAATCGGGAGTGTCGTAATAGACACTGTAGAGCTTCTGCGTAACAGGTCTGGAAATACTCAATGATTTCAACAATGGACTACGCTGCAGCCGTGTGACGCAATCAGCCGGCAGACGCAGCTTGAGTTCAGTTTCGGTGGACATGGCTTCAGAGGTTCCTTAGTATTATCCGCGTTACCCCATGCTCAACCTCAGTCCTGCTTTGCCGCTGCCAGCTGCGTGAGCAGCGCCTCCTGGGCGCAGAGTTTCTTGCTGCTGCGGGCTGCTCTGAGGTGGTAATGACCGTCAGCATCCATTTCCCACGATTGGCTGTTATCCTTGAGATAGGGATTCAGGCCTTCGGTGAGCAAGCGTTTTTTCAGCCGCGCATCCAGAACCGGAAAGCATATTTCGATGCGCCGGAAAAAATTGCGATCCATCCAGTCGGCACTGGAAAGATAGATATCGTGGGCACCATCATTACGGAAATAGAAAATGCGACTGTGCTCGAGGAAACGTCCGATCACCGACCGCACCCGGATATTTTCCGACAGTCCCGCGATGCCGGGACGCAAGGCGCACACACCACGCACAATCAGATCAATTTTCACCCCGGCAGCAGAAGCGGCGTAGAGCGCCCGGATGATTTGCGGCTCCAGTAACGCGTTCATTTTGGCGATGATACGCGCCGGTTTTCCGGCTTCGGCAATCTGCATCTCGTTGTTGATGGCTTTAAGCACCTGGCTGTGGAAGCTGAACGGCGACTGCCATAGATGTTTCAATTTTCCGGCCTTGCCAAGGCCGGTCAGCTGGATGAACACTTCATTCACATCGGCGCAGATTTCTTCGTTGCAGGTGAACAGACCAAAATCAGTATAGAGCCGGGCAGTACTGGGATGGTAGTTGCCGGTGCCCAAGTGCACATAGCGGCGTAATTTATCTCCTTCACGTCGTACTATCATTGCCATCTTGGTATGGGTTTTGTGCCCTACTACACCATATACCACATGCGCGCCGACCTCTTCCAGACGACTGGCCCAGTTGATGTTGGCTTCCTCGTCAAAGCGTGCCAGCAGTTCCACCACTACCGTCACTTCCTTGCCTCTGCTTGCCGCAGCGATAAGCGCCTCCATTACTACCGAGTCAGTGCCGGTACGATAAACCGTCTGCTTAATGGCCACGACGCCGGGATCTGCCGCCGCCTGCTGGATGAAATGGATTACCGGCTGGAATGACTGATACGGGTGGTGCAGCAAAATGTCGTTTTTGCGTATCATCTGGAAAATATCCGTAGCCTTTTTTTTCTGCAGCGTTACCGGCAGTCCGGGAATGAAGGGTGGGTATTTCAGACCAAGACGCTCAATGCGATCCGGGACCTGCATCAGCCGCACCAAATTCACCGGCCCCTCCACCTGATAGAAATCTTCACGAGCCAGATCAAACTGTTCCAGCAGAAAATCTGCCATGCGTGGTGAGCAATTGTCCGCTACTTCCAGTCGCACGGCATTGCCAAAATGGCGCTGCGGCAACTCACCTTGCAGCGCAATGCGCAGGTTCTTAACTTCTTCCTCATCGACGAATAAATCGCTGTTGCGGGTGGCACGGAATTGATAGCAACCCAGCACATTCATGCCGGAGAATAGTTCACCAACATGGGCATGCAGGATTGACGACAAGAATACGAAGTTGTACTCGCTGGTGCTGATTTCCCTGGGCAGCAGAATCACGCGTGGCAACACCCGTGGTGCCTGCACAATGGCCGCACCGGAACTGCGCCCGAAAGCATCCTTGCCTTCCAGCTCCACCGCAAAATTCAAACTCTTATTCAGCACGCGCGGGAAAGGGTGTGACGGATCAAGGCCGATGGGAGTCAGTACCGGCATCAATTCGCGAAAGAAGAAAGCCTTGATCCATTCGCGCTGGATGTCATTCCAAGCAGCGCGGCGCAGGAAGTTGATGCCCTCGCTTGCCAGCCCTGGCAAAACGTCCTCATTCAGTAACTGGTACTGGCGTGCCACCAGCAGGTGAGTTTGTTCGGAGACCAGCTTGAACACCTGGCGCGGTGCCATGCCGTCGGGTGCGAAGCCGGGTGCGCCCAGCTTGATCTGCTCCTTCAGTCCGGCAACACGAATCTCGAAAAACTCATCGAGATTACTGCTGACTATGCACAGAAACCGCAGCCGTTCCAGCAGCGGATTGTTCCTGTTCTCGGCTTGGGCCAGCACCCGCCGGTTGAACTCGATCTGGCCGAGCTCTCGGTTGAGAAATTGACTGGAAGCGGAAAGTTTGCTCATGGCAGGCACTGACATCCTGGGTTACTGGCAGGCGTTGCGCTTCCGCAGATTGCAGCGGAAGGCGCCTTATTTTTTTGCTTTGCTTTACTGTGTTGGCGGCACATAGCCCACAGGCTTCTCCGCTCCGCTGCCAAAAAAATGCGCCTCCAATTGCTCAGCCAGGTATTTGCGTGCCTTGATATCAGACAGATTCAGACGGTATTCGTTAACCAGCATGGTCTGGTGTTTGAGCCACCCGGCCCAGGCCTCTTTCGATACATTTTCAAAAATGCGCTTGCCCAGTTCGCCCGGATAGGGCGGAAAATCTAGACCTTCCGCTTCGCGTCCAAGCTTGATGCATTTAACGACTCTTGCCATTTAGTTTTCTCCAAATAGGATAACAGGGGCACGACCGGCCTCTGCTTGCTACGATCATAATTTCTTTACAAACACCTTGGAACGGCGCTGATAGTTGTATAGTCCCTGCTTGACCTTGGGCAGCTTCCCCACCCCGGTTTCCTCGAAACCACGCTCGACAAACCAGTGCGCGGCACCGGTGGTAAGCACAAACAGTTTTTTACTGCCCTGAGTTTTGGCTTTGGCCTCGATATGTTTGAGCAGGGTATCGCCGTAGCCCGCATTGCGATAATCGGGATGCACCGCAAGACAGGCAAGCTCGCTCGCCTTTTCATCGGAAAAAGGATAGAGCGCGGCACAAGCGACAATCATGCGGTCATGCTCCAGCACGACAAAGCGGTCGATTTCCATTTCCAACAGCTCGCGATTACGCCGTACTAGCACAGCCTTGGCCTCCAGCGGTTCGATCAGTTGCAGTATGCCACCCACATCCTCGACTCCCGCATTGCGCAGGGATTGCAACGGCCCTTGCGAAATCATGCTGCCGATACCATCGTGAGTAAACAATTCCTGCAGCACTGCCCCATCCACATGGCGACTGATGAGATGTACGCGCGCCACACCACCCTCGCAGGCTTGCACTGCGCAGGGCAGATACAGGCGGGCATCTTCGGAAAGTTTGGCTGCCAGCCTTGCGAGTAGTGCTTTGCTTTCAGCCACGGTCAACTCCCGCAGCAATTTCCCGGATTTGCCTGTGGGCCGCTCTTCGATACCGGCGGTATCCATCAGAAAAATGAGTTTCTCCGCATTGAGTGCAATCGCCGCTGCAGCCGCAACGTTTTCCAGCGTCAGGTTAAAAATCTCACCAGTGGGAGAATAGCCCAGCGGTGACAGCAGCGCCACTTCGCCCTGCTCCAGACGCGAGCGGATGGCGGCGGCATCCACCTTGCGCACCTCGCCAGTATGCATCAGGTCAACGCCTTCCACTATGCCGACCGGGCGGGCTATGACGAAGTTGCCGCTGGCCACGCGAATAGCGGCGTTGGCCATGGGTGAATTGGGTAATCCCATCGACAGCAATGCTTCGATTTCAACGCGCACTCGCCCTACCGATTCCTTTACGCATTGCAGCGTGGCAGCATCGGTCACGCGCATTCCTTTGACATAGGCAGCCTGCAGTTTTTGTTCCTGCAGCCGCGCTTCAATTTGCGGGCGCGCGCCATGCACCAGCACCAGCCGCACACCCAGGCTCGCCAGCAGGTTAAGGTCGTGAACCAGCTCGACGAATTTGCCGTCAGCCACCACCTCGCCACCAAAAGCAACGACAAAAGTCTTGCCACGGAATGCATTGACGTAGGGCGCTACCGAGCGGAACCAGGCGACAAAGTCAGTATTGAGCTTCATGTTCCAAGTCGATGTATTGAAAATACCAATTAAATATTCAGGCAATAGCCGTAGTTTACAAGTCAAAGTCTAAAACTCAAAACTGCGGCCCCCTAATCGAATTAATAATCGCCCCACAGTGCCTGCAGCGCCGCAACTGCGGCCAGCGCAGCGGTTTCGGTGCGGAGTATACGCCCACCCAGGCGTAGCGGCACAAACCCAGTCGCCCGCGCGGCGGCTTCTTCCTCCGGCGCAAGACCGCCTTCCGGCCCGATCAGCAGAGTCAGGGCGGTAACTGTGGCGGCTTCGGGGAAATCGCGCAAGCTCTTTTCTGCCGTGGGCACAAGCATAAAATATAAATTGCCAGAAACGCCCGCGCGCAAATTCTTCCGTGCGCTCATTTGTTCACCCAGCCAGTCAGGTAATGACAACAGCGGCAGCACTTGCGGCAAGTGATTCCTGCCGCATTGTTCGCAAGCAGCGGTCACAATTTGCTGCCAGTGCCGCGCACGTTTATCCGCGCGCTCACCTGCAAGCTTCACTACACTGCGTCTTGTGGCGATGGGCTGGATGCGGCTTACGCCCAGTTCCACCGCTTTCTGCATGATCCAGTCCATTTTCTCGCTGGCGCATACAGCCTGTACCAGCGTGATGTTGAGTGGCGATTCGCGCTCGCTATCGAACCGCTTTTCAACCGCAACCATGGCGCCACTCTTGTCGATACGTGCAATAATTGCCGAAAACTCGCCACCATTTCCGTTAAATAGCGTGATCTGGTCGCCCTGCGCCAGCCGCAACACGCGCGCAGCATGATGCGCAGCATTTGCAGGCAATTCGATGACCTGACCTGCAATGATTTCACCAGGGCAATAGAAACGGGGAATCATCATGGTTTCGGGATCAAATGCGCCCATGATAATATAGGTCCATCAATAATTTCACTGTGATATTTTGCTCAATGTCGGAGAATTGGTTTTTTCCAACTCACCGACAATATCATGAAAGACACTGCTCTCTACGAACACCTTCTTGGACTGCAATCACCTTGGTCGGTGAAATCTGTTGACCTCTCTCTGGCGGAGCAGCGCGTGGTGGTTGAAGTTATTCTCAAGCGAAGACAAGTGTGGGCGGACCCTACGGATAACACCAAGCGAGCTCACATCAACGGCTGGAGCGAACGTCAGTGGAGGCATTTGGATACCTGCCAGTTTGAGACGATCATTAAAGCGCGGGTACCCCAACTCAAATACAGCGACGGCACAGTCGAAGAACTCGCTGT
>JAYUYT010000050.1:0-32622 GCA_043752345.1 Nitrosospira sp. | reverse complement strand
AATGACACATGATTACGCAAGTTTGGCCCCGGAGCTGCAAATATCGGATTGGCTGAATACACCGCAGCCGCTTACGCTTGCCGCGCTCCGTGGCAAGGTGGTGGTGTTGCATGCCTTTCAAATGCTCTGTCCGGGCTGCGTGCAAGTCGGCATTCCGCAGGCGCAGCGGATTTACGAGGAATTTGACCCGAAGCGGATCGCGGTAATCGGTCTGCATACCGTGTTTGAACATCATGAAGTGATGGGACCTGATGCGCTGGAGGTATTCGCTTATGAATACCGGTTACGCTTTCCGATTGGCATCGACAAATACGAAGGTAAACAGCGCCAAGGTCTGCCGCTGACCATGGGTGCGTACCAGATGCAGGGAACGCCAACGCTGATTCTGATCGACAAGGCCGGTCGTGTGCGCTTGCATAAGTTTGGCCATGTGAACGACCTTATGCTTGGATTCTCGATAGGGGCACTGCTGTCTGAAGAAATTGGCGGTGCGGCAGAGGCTGCAGCAGCAACGCAGGAAAGCGCCACGGATACTGCCTGTGATGCGGATGGATGCGGCATCTGATCACGGAGGACTTGGTTCAGCCACTCCTTATTCTTTCAGCGCCCGTAAACATCCTCAAAACGCACGATATCATCTTCACCTAGATACGAGCCCGATTGCACTTCTATCATCTCGAGCGGTACACAGCCAGGGTTTTCCAGGCGATGGCGGGTGCCAAGCGGGATGAAGGTGGATTCGTTTTCGGATACCAGATAGCTCGTGTCACCACGCGTCACTTGCGCCGTGCCGCGCACCACGATCCAGTGTTCAGCCCGATGGTGATGCATTTGCAGGGATAGTGCGGCCCCCGGCTTGACGACAATGCGCTTTACCTGGAAGCGTTCGCCGGCATCCACGCCGTCGTACCAGCCCCACGGGCGGAATACCTTGCGATGCAGCCGTCCTTCCGGTCTGCCTTCGCGCTTGAGACTATCGACAATTTTCTTTACATCCTGCGTCTTGTTCTTGTGGACGACCAGGATGGCATCTGGCGTCTCAACTACCACCACATCCTCTACTCCCACGCAAGCCACTAGGCGGCCTCCCGACATGACCAGCGTGTTGCGGCAGTCGTGCAACAATACATCACCCTGTGACACATTACCTTCAGTGTCTTTGGGTAACACCTGCCATAGGGAATCCCATGCGCCGACATCAGACCAGCCAGCCGCGAGCGGAATCACTACTCCCGACGGCAATGCGTTGTCACCGGCGGCAATGCGCTCCATCACTGCGTAGTCGATCGAATCGCTCGGGCACTGCGCAAACGCCTCTTTGCCTACGCGCAAAAACTCGCCATCGGCCGAACCCTGATCCCAGGCTGCACGGCAAGCTGCCAGGATATCCTTGCGGCAGATGGCAATGGCCGCCAGCCACACCGAAGCGCGCAGCATGAACAGGCCGCTGTTCCACAGGTAACTGCCGTCATCCAGATAAGCTTGTGCTGTGGCGAGGTCCGGTTTCTCCACAAAACGTGCGATACCGTAGGCCCCGCCTTCCCTGAGCTCCGCGCCACATTGAATATAGCCAAAGCCCGTTTCCGGCAAATCCGGTGTGATACCAAAAGTAACGACCGCACCTTCTGTCGCCAACGACATACCCTTGCGCACCACTGTTTGAAAAGCCGCAGTATCCAGAATCACATGATCTGCCGGCATCACCAGCAGGATTGGGTCGCCCCCCTCACGTATCGCCGCCAGTGCAGCAAGAGTGAGTGCTGGCGCCGTATTGCGCCCGACTGGCTCGAGCAGGATCGTGCCTGCTATGTTCATCAATCGCAGTTGTTCGGCGATCACGAAGCGGTACTCTTCATTACAAACCACCATCGGCGCTTCGAGCCGTATGCCTGCCAGTCCTTCGATACGGCGGATGGTGGCCTGCAATAGGGAATCTTCACCAATCAGCGGCAACAGTTGTTTGGGGTACTTCTCGCGTGAGAGCGGCCACAAGCGGGTACCGGAGCCACCGGAGAGAACGATGGGAATCAATATTTGCATGAGTGTTCCTAATGAGAGCGATAAATCTTGTTCGATTTAACCAACGGCAAGTCAATCTTCAGTAGGTGAAATTCTACCATTGTAGTATCACAGCAAGGCCACCTGCTTGACTCTCTTTGAGACAATTGGAGCATCCTTCCACATGTTCCAATGAATTTGGTGCTGTGTTAGAATTGCGCGCTCCCAATTGGCTGGCGTATAGGCAGCCCTGTTGTGTATGCAAGGATGCGACAGCTTCACAAAAGGCCAAGTAGCTCAGTCGGTAGAGCAGAGGACTGAAAATCCTTGTGTCGGTGGTTCGATTCCGCCCTTGGCCACCATTATCCATGTGGATTTCCGAGACTTTCTGATTTGCGGATTCTCTACACCAGCGGAGAAGTTCCCGCAATTTTTCTGAAGATTTGCAATGCCTCTCATTGATAGTATTCAAGCTGTTGTAATACTATAATCAACAGATTTCGGATTATTCACCAGTTGCTTACATCATCTTCCATGCAGTTATTTGCCTTCGGCATCAACCATCAGACCGCGCCGCTGGATGTGCGTGAGCAGGTTGCGTTCCCGGAAGACGCAATGGAGGGTGCGCTGCATGATCTAGTGCAGCATCATCCAGTGGGGGAGGCGGCGATTGTCTCCACCTGCAATCGCACCGAGGTTTATTGCAGCACCGACAAGCCCGAGGAGGCAACGCACTGGCTGGCAGATTACCATCACCTGCAGGCGCGGGAGCTGGAACCCTATCTGTATAAGCTGCCGCGCGAACAGGCGGTGAAACATGCTTTTCGCGTCGCCAGCGGTTTGGATTCGATGGTGCTGGGCGAGCCGCAGATACTTGGTCAGTTGAAGGACGCAGTGAAATCTGCCGAACACGCCGGCACATTGGGGATGCTGCTGCACAAGCTGTTCCAGCGCACCTTTTTTGTCGCCAAGGAAGTTCGTACTTCGACCGAAATCGGCACCAATTCCGTTTCCATGGCTGCCGCTGCCACCCGGCTGGCAGAACGTATTTTCGGCGACATCAGTGAGCAGCGCGTACTGTTTATCGGTGCAGGTGAGATGATAGAGTTATGCGCCAGTCATTTTGCTGCACGCCATCCGAAACACATTACCGTCGCCAATCGCACAATCGAGCGCGCACAGTTGCTGGCGCAGCGTTTCAATGCACAGGCCATTACTTTGAACGAGCTTCCCGAACAACTGGCGCTGCACGATATTGTGGTGAGCTGTACCGCCAGTCCCTTGCCTATACTCGGCAAGGGCATGGTGGAGCGCGCCATCAAGGTGCGCAAGCATCGTCCGATTTTCATGGTGGACCTGGCTGTGCCGCGAGATGTTGAGCCCGAGGTAGCGGAACTGGACGATGTATTTCTTTATTCCGTGGACGATCTGGCCGATATCGTCAAAGAAGGGCTGGATCTGCGCCAGGGCGCAGTGGCGCAAGCCGAGGCCATCATCGACTCCAATGTGATCAATTTCATGCACTGGCTGGAGTCACGCGAGTTGGTGCCCACCATTCGTGCGTTGCGCGACCAGGCCGAACGTTATCGACGGCATGAGCTCGAACGCGCCATGAAGCTTCTGGCCAAGGGTGAAGATCCGCAGAAAATCCTGGAATTACTGAGTAACGGCCTCACCAATAAATTCCTGCATATCCCCTCCGAGGCGCTCAATCATGCCACAGCCGATGAGCGTGACGATCTGGTCGGGCTGGTCAACCGCTTGTATCAACTCCATCGCCCGGAATGAACAATAGCATTGCTGCCAAGCTCACGCAGCTCAGCGTGCGCCTGGAGGAATTAACCCGTCTGCTGAGCAGTGAGACCATCACTGCCAATCTGGATAACTACCGCAAGCTTACACGCGAACGTGCCGAGATTACCCCGGTGGTAGAGCTTTATCACGCTTACCAGCAAGGTGAGCGCGACATCCAGACTGCGCAGGAAATGAGCGCCGATTTAGAGATGCGCGAATTTGCCGATGCCGAGATACGCGAAGGTAAAGAGAGGCTCGTGCGAATCGAAGCAGAATTGCAGAAACAGTTATTGCCCAAGGATCCCAACGACGAGCGCAATATTTTTCTGGAAATCCGTGCCGGCACAGGTGGCGACGAATCTGCATTGTTCGCGGGCGACCTGTTCCGCATGTATGCACGCTTCGCCGAGCGCCAGCGCTGGCAGGTGGAAGTGATTTCGCAAAGCCCCTCGGAAGCGGGTGGTTACAAAGAAATTATCGCCAAGATCATTGGCCAGGGCGCTTACTCCAAGCTCAAGTTTGAATCCGGCGGCCACCGGGTGCAGCGTGTGCCGGCCACCGAGACCCAGGGGCGCATCCATACTTCCGCCTGTACGGTAGCGGTGATGCCGGAGGCGGATGAGATCGACGATGTGACATTGAATTCGGCTGAATTGCGCATTGATACATTTCGTGCTTCCGGCGCGGGCGGTCAGCATATCAACAAAACCGATTCGGCAGTACGCATCACGCATCTGCCGACGGGTATCGTGGTCGAATGCCAGGATGGACGCTCACAGCACAAGAATAAGGCACAGGCCATGAGCGTTCTGGTGGCACGAATCCGCGACAAACAAACGCGTGAGCAGCAGGCCAGGCAAGCGGCTACCCGTAAGTCGCTGATTGGCAGCGGCGATCGCTCGGAGCGAATTCGCACCTACAATTTTCCGCAGGGGCGTATTACCGACCACCGCATCAACCTTACGCTTTATAAAATAGACCAGATCATGGACGGAGACTTGAACGAGCTTTGTTCTGCGCTGATGTCCGAACACCAGACGGAACAATTGGCGGCGATGGCGGATTAGAGTTGGGCATGTCACGCTTACCAACAGACCCGGACTATTTGTTGCGGTACGGCAACTCCAGCATGCCGAAAACCACCATCGCACAAGCGCTGCAGCAGACACGGCCGGATATCGCCGCTATCGATGTGCGCATGCTGCTGCAGAGTGTGCTCAACGTGAGTCACGCCCATCTCATTGCCCACCCTGACCAGGAGCTTGCACCTGAGCAAGCGCAGCAATTTTATTCATTGGCAGCGCGCCGCGACGCTGGTGAGCCGGTTGCCTATCTTGTTGGCGAACGCGAGTTTTACAGCCTGAACTTCAAAGTGACCCCCGCCGTGCTGATTCCTCGCCCGGAAACTGAGCTACTGGTGGATCTGGCATTGGAGCGAGTTTCCACAGATCGCCCTTGCAAAGTACTGGACTTGGGAACCGGTAGTGGCGCAGTGGCAATAGCCATCGCCAAACATCGTCCGCTCGCCAGCATTACCGCAGTGGATTCCTCAGCCGCTGCCATGGTAATCGCCAGAATGAATGCCAAGCATCTCGCTGCGACTAATGTGCGTATGCTCGCAGGCGACTGGTTCAGTGGGGTAGCCGGAGAAGAATTCGATCTCATCGTTTCCAACCCGCCTTACGTTGCTGACGGTGATTCCCATCTCGAGCAAGGGGACCTGCGCTTTGAGCCACATACGGCGCTGGCGGCAGGCAGCTATGGACTGGATTGCATCCGTCGCATCATCACTGCTGCACCAGTTCATCTCATTGCGGGTGGCTGGCTGCTACTGGAGCACGGCTACGATCAGGCAGCAGCGTGTCGCCAACTGTTAAGCAAGGCGGGACTTGACGAGATATTTTCCCATCCTGATCTGGCCGGCACAATGCGGGTCAGTGGCGGGAAACGCCAAAATTCTCCAACACAAAGCTGTTAAAATATGTGGCCTGGGTGCTTTGGCTAAGATGAAGAGAATCTCTTGAAAGCGGTGTGACTTTTTCATAAGCAGATTTTCAGGTTGATTAAATTTGACGAGGAACTAGATATGGATACGCAAGAAACCATCAAGCAGCAAGTTAGTGCTCATCCCGTGGTGCTGTATATGAAAGGTACGCCGGAGTTTCCGCAATGCGGCTTCTCCGCCAATGCGGTAAAGATACTCAATGTGTGTGGCGTGAATGATCTCTTCGCCGTAGATGTACTCGCCGACCCGGAAATCCGGCAGGGCATCAAGGAATATTCGAACTGGCCGACCATCCCCCAGCTCTATATCAATGGCGAATTCATTGGCGGCTCAGACATCGTGACGGAAATGTTCCAGAGCGGTGAGTTGCAGAAATTGCTGCAGAAATAAAGAACTTGGACTGGAGTGCAATAAAAAACCGACAGATGTCGGTTTTTTATTGGGTAGACTGAGATTGTCAGCTGATAGCCATCGCGATTATCCAATAGCGTGCAAACTTCCCCACGGCCATGAACAGCATGGACCATAACCAGTTTAACCGCAGCCATCCCGCCGCAACACACAACAGATCGCCGATCAGCGGCACCCACGCCAGTAATAGCGCCGGGCTGCCGTGGTTACGTACCCACTCCAGCCCTCGCATACTGCCGCCAGACTTTTTCAGCAGTGCTTTTTCATCAGGCAACAGCCGCCCGATAGCATATGAACTCATGCCGCCCAGGGTATTGCCCAACGTAGCAATTCCCAGAGCGGGCCAGTAAAGCTGGGGGTGAGTGGTTAAAACGCCAAACAGCACTGCTTCCGAGCCACCGGGAAGTAGTGTGGCGGCAAGAAAGCTGCTGGTGAACAGCACCAGTAGGCTCGATTGCTCATCCATAAAATTGTCCAGAAATGAGTTAAACCGCAGTGTAGCCGCTAATTGGCTGGTGATGGAACGGGAATTGTCGGGTTTTATGAGGGCGGTCGCTTTGTCGGTCAGAATGGCGCCTACCAAAATTTGACTTGGCGATATTATTTGGCGATGATACGCCTACCAATCACCCATCTCTGTTCAAGAGGAATTAACCATGACGACCAATGCAACGCTCAAGCAAAAGATCGACTCCATTATCGCTGCGCGGAGTCTGCTCAAGCATCCTTTTTATGTAGCCTGGACCCAGGGCAAACTGTCCAAGGAACAATTGCGCCAATACGCGGAACAATATTTTCATAACGTGCTGGCCGAGCCGACTTATCTGAGCGCGGTGCATTTCAACACGCCACACATGCACACCGAAAATAACAGCGGCGACATCAGCGTGCGGCAGGAAGTGTTGAAGAATCTGATCAGCGAAGAACATGGCGAGAAGAACCATCCCGCGTTGTGGAAGACATTTGCACTGGCGCTGGGCTCCAGCGACAAAAGCCTGGCTGCAGCGGCCGCATTGCCAAGCACGGCCAAGCTGGTTGAGACGTTCCGGGATATCTGCCTGAACCAGCCGTTCTATGCGGGGCTGGCAGCGCTGCATGCGTTCGAATCACAGGTACCGGAGATTGCTGCGGTAAAGATAGACGGACTATCCAGGTTTTATGGAATGAAAGATCCTGACAGCTACGAATTTTTCACGGTGCACCAGGAAGCCGACGTGTATCACTCGCAGGCGGAATGGGCATTGATCAAGCGTTTTGCTGACACCCCGGAAAAGCAGGCCGAGGTACTGGCTGCGACAGTCCAGGCTTGTGATGCGCTGTGGGGATTTCTGGATGGGGTCTACGAGAACTACTGTGCAGAGCTCGAGTGCGCAGTGACACTACACTGAGTATGGCTATATGGGGTGTATAGCTTCTTGCTATGCACCTCCGATTTCAGCTTGGGTACTCCTCCGATTTTACCTTGGTAATTTCGTTCGCCGCCTGCAAAACTTTCAGTAACTCTGTTTCGAGGTGGATCAGAGTTTTCGCTTCATTCAATATCCTTCCTGTAATCAGAAAGGTATCTTCGGCACGTTCACCCATGGTGCTGATCCTGGCGCTGTGTACATTTACACCGAAATGCACCAGTACTTGCGCGATACGCAACAGCAATCCCGGACGGTCCCCGGCAACAATTGACAGAACATGGTAAGCACCTTTTTCATCGGGCTCGATATCGACTGCCGGTGTAATTGGAAAATGCTTGAGATGACGGCTCAAGCGCCTAGGTAACGGAGGTTCCAGTGGAGTCTGTTTTTTTAGCTGTTGTATCAGCCCTTGCTCCACCAGACTGATCACATCACTATATTGCTCCACCGCATTCGCTGGAACCAGTACCAGAAAGCTGTCGAGTGCGTAGCCATGGCGAGTGGTATGGATTTTCGCTTCGACAATGCTGTAGCTGATATGCTCAAAAAAACTGCAAATGCGCGCAAACAAGTCCTTCTGGTCAGGGACGTAAATCATCACCTGAATACCTGTTTCAGCTGGAGCAATACGTGCTTTTACTATGGATACTGGTGACTCTAGCCGATCATGCAGATGGTGCATATGCCAGGCGATTTCCTGTGGGTCGTGTTGCAGCAGATAAGTCGTATCCAGTTCTGTCCACAGCCGTTCATACGCGCCGACAGGGATGGCATCGAGTCGCAGCAGCCTCAGCACCTCTTCTCGCCGATGTTCCAGCGTACCGCCGGCATGAGCTGGCACACCGCTCAGTTGCCGCTGCGTCGCCCAGAACAAATCTTCCAACAGCTTGCCTTTCCATGCATTCCATACTTTCGGGCTGGTGCCACGGATGTCGGCAACGGTGAGTAGGTAAAGTGCAATCAGGTAACGTTCATTCCCAACACGTCGGGCAAAGCTTGCGATTACGTGCACATCGGACAAATCCTGTTTTTGCGCCGTGGATGACATCACCAGATGATTTTCCACCAGCCACACGATCAGCTCCATATCTTCCACTGGCAGTTGATGCCGCTTGCAGAATTGCATGGCATCGGTTTTGCCAAGCAGCGAGTGATCGCCGTTGCGCCCTTTGGCAATATCGTGGAATAGTCCGGCAAGATAGAGCACTTCCGGTCGCTCAAATTCACTGATGAGGCGGCTGCATAGCGGATACTCGTGGGTGAATTCGGGTGCCATGAAACGGCGCAGATTTCTCACCACCATCAGGATATGTTCGTCCACGGTATAGGCGTGAAACAGATCATGTTGCATCTGGCCGACGATGCGTCCAAATGCCGGGATATAGCGTCCCAGTACGCCATAGCGGTTCATCAAGCGCAGTTCACGCGTGAGTCCGCGCGGCTGGCGCAGGATCTCCATGAACAGAGCGCAATTGTGCGGGTCGCGCCGGAACGCTGCATTGATGAGTGGAGTAGCGCGCCACAGCGCTCGCAGGGTGGCTGCACTACGGGCTGTTAATTCGGGGTGCTGTTGCAGCAGCAGCGTACTTTCCAGAATCGTGCTTGGGTCCTGCCGCAGAATGTTTTCATTGCGCGCTTCCAATAATTCGCCGCGTTTCTGGAAACGCTCGTTGATGATAACCGGGGTTGCAGCTGCCTCAGGAAAGATTTTCGTTTGCAGCGTAAGCAGCAGGATGGTGTTGATCTGTGTCACCGCCCTGGCAGCACGGTAGTAGCGCTGCATCAATATTTCACCAGCGCGGCGTGGCGGCGTGTCGACTATGCCACATTCGTTGGCGAGTGGAGTCTGGTAATCGAATAGCAGCCGGTCTTCGCGTCGTCCTGCAAGATAATGCAGCCGGATGCGCAGATCCTGCAGGATGGTCTGGTGGCGCTGTGCGAGGCGAGCCTCCTGGCTGGTGATGAATCCGCCTTTGGCGAGACCTGTCCAGGATTTTCCCAATCCAGCAGCACGGCTGACCCACAGAATATTTTGCAGATCTCGCAGCCCGCCGGGGCTTTCCTTTAGATTGGGTTCAAGATTGTAAGCCGCATCGTGATAGCGGCCGTGACGCTGCTGTTGCTCCAGCTGTTTGGCGTTAAAAAAAGCACGTGGGTCAAGCGCAGCTCGCATGGCGTGCGAGAACTCGTTGAACAGCTGATGGTTTCCGGCAAGCCGGCGTGCTTCCAGCAGGCTGGTCTGCACCGTGATGTCCTTGGCTGATTCTTCTGCGCATTCGGTGAGCGTACGGACGCTGTGTCCTACCTCCAGTCCCATATCCCACAGCAACCCTACCCATTGCTCCAGCCGGGATTTGATCGTCCCATCCGTGTCGAGACCGTTCTCTCGGGCAGGGAGCAGTACCAGCAGATCTACATCAGAACCCGGGAAAAGCTGGCCGCGTCCGTAGCCGCCTACTGCCAGCAACGCGATGGAGGTGGGCAGTGCCGTTTCACGCCACACTTGACGCAGCAGGCCATCCGCCAGCCGACAATGGCTGCGCAACAAGGCTGTGCCGTTATTGTTTTCGCGATAGCGCTGGTGTAATAGTTTGCGGCCCTGCAGCAGTACCCTCTTGCCTGCTGTAGCGCTTAACGACTCTGGCAGCGGTTTCGCACCAAGGTCACGCATGCGGATCAGAAACTGAATGCAGGTTTCGGTGGTGCACCGGCAGACAGCGTCAGTACTTCGTATCCAGTTTCGGTGACCAGCACGGTATGTTCCCACTGCGCCGACAGGCTATGGTCTTTGGTGACTATGGTCCAGCCATCGGCCAGTTGGCGTATGGATGCCTTGCCCGCATTGATCATTGGTTCAACCGTAAAAATCATGCCGGCTTTGAGTTGCAGTCCAGTTCCGGCACGGCCATAGTGAAGCACTTGCGGCTCCTCGTGGAATTTTGCGCCGATGCCATGGCCGCAGAATTCCTTGACTATGCTGCATCCTCGGCTTTCAGCGAAGCTCTGGATGGCGTGACCGATGTCGCCCAGATATTTGCCGGATTTGATTTCCTCAATACCGCGCCACATCGATTCGTAAGTAATTTCACACAGACGCTTGGCCTGGATTGGTGGTTCACCCACGTAATACATGCGGCTGGTATCGCCATGGTAGTCGTTCTTGATGACAGTCACGTCTATGTTGACGATATCACCAGCCTTCAGTTTCTTCTCGCCCGGCACACCATGGCACACTTGATGATTAACCGAAGTACAAATTGATTTCGGATAGGGTGCATATCCCGGTGGCGCGTAATTAAGTGGTGCAGGAATAGTTTTTTGCACGTTGACCATGTAATCATGGCACAGCGTATCGAGTTCGGCGGTGGTGACCCCTGGTCTGACAAAAGGCGTAATGTAATCCAGTACTTCCGAGGCGAGTTTGCCAGCAACTCGCATTTTCTCGATTTCCTGTGGAGACTTGGAATGCACCGTCATAGTAAGTTTCCGGTTATTCGGTTAATCAAATAAACCAGACGCATAATGGGGGTTGTGGCAACGCTTTGCAAGACTGGCAGCGAGCATAAAGGGTTGTTGCATGCGGCAGGTAGTCGTAATTACGAAAAAACGCTACTGCCGCAGTAATCTATAATTCATCATTAAGATGACGGCGTAGCAACTTCACACCCGCTCGCTTTCAGCTCGCTCCCAGGAAACTCCTGTTGCAGGTGGATCATTTTCTCGATGACATCTTCCGCTGGTCTAGGTACCACGAATGCCATCTGTTTCAGGCTGCGTTCACCCATGACTGCCGATTTAATGCCCTTGCTCCTCATTTCCGCTAAAAACTTCCGGGCCGTTTCTTCGCTACGAAAGATATCCAGTGAGATGGCATTATTCCATTCACTGTTGTCCTGAATGTGAAAATAACTGGTCACACCCAGTTTTTTCAGCTCTTCAATTTTTTTTGCGGCATCGTACTTGGTCTTCAACGGTGGAATATGCACCCAGTAAGCAGCGACTTCGCCTACCATATGCCGGTTTAGACTGTCGCCTAACTGAAGCTTGGCAATGGCCGCCTCGGCCCGCTGCAGATCGGTACCGATAAAATTTCCCCATTCCAGACAGGCCGCCGCCGCAAGTGCAGGCGTGGGAGCAGCAGCGGGTAGTAATCTGATCTTTTCCGGGTGTAGCTCCACTGGTAGTGGTGAGCTACTATTGGAGCCAAATCCAGACTGAATATAGATTGCAAAGACCGCGTTGGCAAATAACAACAGAAAGAATAGTGTTTTCATTTGTTGGCGGTTTGTTGTTGTTAACAAGACCTTATCTTGTTAGAATTCGACATTAACCGCATGAATACCACTTTTTCGGGGGTCTCAGGAATGCAAGGCATGAGAATAGCATCGAACATGGCAGTAGTATTGGCTATGCTGACAGTATCCACACAAATTTTTGCTGAAACCGCCACCAAAGGTGATGCAGTCAAAGGCCAGCAGATCGCCACCCAGGTTTGCGCAGGCTGTCACAATGCCGATGGCAACAGCGTTATCCCGACCAATCCAAGTCTGGCCGGACAGCATGCCGAGTATACCACCAAGCAACTGATGAATTTCAAGGCACAGGACGGCAAGCCCGCGGTGCGCAACAGTCCGGTCATGGGTGCAATGGTCATGGCATTGTCACCGGATGACATGAAGAATCTCGGCGCTTATTATGCCCGGCAGACTCCCAAGCTCAAGGGAGCCAAGGACAAAGCGCTGGCTGAGTTAGGTGAAAAAGTTTATCGCGGCGGGAATATCGGGGCCAGCGTGCCGGCATGTGCCAGTTGCCATTCCCCCAATGGTGCCGGCATCCCACCGGTTTATCCGCGCCTTGCCGGGCAGCATGCCGAATATACCCTGGCGCAACTACGGGCGTTCCGCAAAGAGGAGCGCACCAACGATACTAATCAAGTGATGTATATGATTGCCAATCACATGAGTGAGAAGGAAATGCAGGCGGTAGCGGAGTTCATTTCCGGCTTGCGCTAAGCGTTTTGGCATAGCGGTTCCTTCAAAGGCGGCCTCGGCCGCCTTTGTTATTTCCAGGCACCGAATATGCGTTCGGCCGCAGCCAGCGTCTTGCGGATGTCCGCATCACCATGTGCAGCAGAAACAAACCCGGCCTCAAATGCCGACGGTGCGAAATAAATACCTTCGCCCAACATGGCATGGAAGAAGCGGTTGAAAGCTTCCTTGTCGCATTGCATCACTTCGGCATAACTAGTCGGCGGGCTTGCTCGGAAATAAAGGCCGAACATGCCGCCTACTGCCTGCGCACAAAAAACGATACCGTGTTTTTTTGCGGCAGCAGTGAGGCCTTCGGTAAGTTGCCGGGTGCTGGCAGCAAGTTTCTCATAGAATCCCGCTGCTTGTACCAGACGCAAGGTGGCAAGTCCTGCAGCCACTGCAACCGGATTACCGGAAAGAGTGCCAGCCTGGTACACCGGTCCCAGTGGAGCCAGACATTGCATGATGTCACGCCTGCCGCCAAAAGCAGCCATCGGCATGCCGCCGCCGATCACTTTGCCGAGCGTGGTAAGGTCTGGCTTGATGCCGTATAGCCCTTGAGCGCAGCTTGCGCCAACGCGGAAACCGGTCATCACTTCGTCAAAAATCAGCACACTGCCGTATTGCGTGCATAACGAGCGCAAAGCCGCCAGGAAACCGGAGTTAGGTGCCACCAGATTCATGTTGCCCGCCACCGGTTCAACGATGACGGCAGCAATTTCCTTGCCGGACTGAGCGAACGTTCGTTCCACACCGGCCAGGTCGTTGTAATCCAGCACCATGGTATGGGCAGCGGTTTCTGCAGGAACCCCGGCGGAACTGGGATGGCCGAAAGTGAGCGCCCCGGAACCTGCTTTTACCAGCAGCGCATCATCGTGGCCGTGATAGCAGCCCTCGAATTTGATAATGCGGCTTCTGCCGGTGTAGCCGCGCGCCAGACGAATGGCGCTCATGGTGGCTTCAGTTCCGGAACTCACTAGTCGCACCTGCTCGATCGAAGGCACCAGCTTGCACAGCAGTTGCGCTATTTCCAGTTCCGCTTCGGTGGGTGCACCAAAAGTCAGGCCATCCTGTGCCGCTGTCTGTACCGCCTTGATCACTTCCGGGTGGGCATGGCCAAGAATGAGTGGCCCCCAGGAACCGACGTAGTCCAGGTAGGACTTGTCGTCTGCGTCCCACATGTAAGCTCCTTGCCCGCGGCGGAAAAATATCGGCACTCCACCCACCGACTTGAAGGCGCGCACTGGCGAGTTGACTCCACCAGGAATATATTTCTGTGAAAGCTCGAACAATTGCTGATTACGTGAAGTCATGGGATAGCTCGTGGGTAGGGTGGATGGAATGCTGAGTTTGTTTGAATAACTGGAAAAAATTTTCAGTTGCAGACCGAATGTCAGGGGCGCCAAACAGGGCGTTGCTGGCAGCAATTGCGTCGGCACCCTGGCGTATCAACCCTACGGCATGAGGCGGGGTGATGCCGCCGATAGCAACCACTGGAACATGCAGTTTTTGTTTTGCCTGGGGCAGCAGGTCGATGGATGCGGTCACCGCATCAGGCTTGGTGGCAGAAACAAAAAATGCGCCGAAAGCAACATAATCCGCACCTTGCCGTTCAGCTTCAACGGCAGACTCCAGCCGGTTGTAACAGGAAACCCCGATGATTTTTCCAGGCCCCAATCTGCGCCGTGCTGCGGTTATGGAAGTATCTTCCTGCCCTACATGCACCCCTGCTGCGCCGACTTCAGCGGCGAGATCAAGATGATCGTTGATAATGAGAGACGCGTTGTATTTGCGGCAAAGGTTAGCCAGTGCCTGCGCCTGCTCCAGGCGCAGCGGGGCATCCGCCGTTTTGTTGCGGTACTGCACCAGCCGCGCTCCGCCTGCCAGCACCTGTTGTGTCATTACCACCAGATCAGTGGTATCAGTCACATCCGGCGTGATTGCATACAAGCCTTCAATTCTTGGCGGCGGCATACGCTTTATCCTCATCCTCGCTCGCTCCATCGTAGGCCCAGAACAACCGATCCGGTAAATATTGTCCCATTCCCGGACGAAAGCCGGCTTTCAGCGCTCGCCATGTGTACTCTTGTGCTTCATACACTCCTTCGGCGATGGACAGCCCATTGGCGATAGCGGCGGCAATGGCCGAGGCCAGCGTGCAGCCGGATCCGTGGTAGGAGCCAACCAGCCGCTGCCACGCATCGGTACGGACCACACCATTGGCTCCGTACAAGGTGTTCACTACCTGTGGTGTATTCTCATGGGTTCCGGTGATGAGTACGTACTCACAGCCCATGTGTAACAGCCGTTCTGCGCACTGGCGCAAATCCGGCGCATCCTGGTCATCTTCCTCATCCTGCGCCAGTCGCCGTGCTTCCATGCTGTTGGGGGTGATAATGGTGGCCTGGGGCAGCAGCAGTTCACGCATTGTCGCCACCATGTCTTCGTTGGCGAGTTCGTCACCGCGACCGGAAGCGAGTATCGGATCCAGTACCAGCGGGATATCGGGATAATCGGCAATCACCTCGGCGATGGCCATGATGATTTCGGCGCTGCCCAGCATCCCGATCTTGAAAACATGCACCGGCATGTCTTCCAGTACCGCACGGGCTTGATCTGCCACCC
Organism: Nitrosospira sp.; assembly: GCA_043752345.1. Taxonomy (GTDB): domain Bacteria; phylum Pseudomonadota; class Gammaproteobacteria; order Burkholderiales; family Nitrosomonadaceae; genus VFJL01. The sequence continues at coordinate 17,350 of JAYUYT010000050.1, read as the reverse complement.
ACTCCGGGTCCAATGCCATGACGTCATCCACGCCGGCGGTATCTTGCACGGTAATGGCTGTAATCACCGACAGCGGGTGGCAGCCCATGCTGGCAAGGGTCAGAATGTCTGCCTGGATGCCGGCACCGCCGCTGGGGTCGCTGGCAGCAAAAGAAAGTACGATGGGGGGTGGCTGAGGCATGGGCTAATATCGTAAAATAATATTTTAACCTAAATCATTCTCACCATGCCCACTACCGGAACTCCTTATCGCTGCTACATGTGCCTGATTTGCGGTTTCATCTACGATGAAGCTGAAGGATCACCGGAAGAAGGCATCCCCCCGGGTACACGCTGGGAAGATGTACCGATGAACTGGACCTGCCCGGAATGCGGTGCGCGCAAAGAAGATTTTGAAATGGTAGAAATCTAAATGCGCATTCTGCACACCATGCTGCGAGTGGGTGATCTGGAAAAATCCATTATTTTTTACACTGAAGTATTGGGGATGAAAATGTTGCGCCGCAGGGATTATCCCGAAGGAAAATTCACCCTGGCATTTGTCGGTTATCAGGATGAGGTGGATGGCGCAGTGCTGGAATTGACGCACAACTGGGGGGTGGAAAGATATGATCTGGGTACGGGTTACGGTCATATTGCCATCGAAGTGGACGACGCTTACCGGGTCTGCGAGGAAGTGAAAAAGCGTGGCGGCAAAGTCACGCGCGAAGCAGGGCCGATGAAACATGGCACTACCGTGATCGCCTTCGTGGAAGATCCGGACGGCTACAAGATTGAGTTCATCCAGAAAAAATAGTGCAAGCGTGTTGAGTATACGTATGACCGAGGGGAATGCGTAGCTCCAAGTCCACTTCCTTGCTATCCGTCGCCCCGGCTATTCAGCATGTTGGCAGTCTCTCAGCAGGATCAGGAATATAATCTTCTCAAGATGATATGTGCTCGAGCGGAGTGCGCCAGAAACGGCACACCCTTTAATCTGAGCGCTAGACTGAAGAATGTTTGTGCTTATGAGGCTACGAGAAGCGACTTATGCCAAATAATATGCTGAGTGCCTTTGACGAATACTTTGAAGTCATCACTGCGGATACTCCGGAATTGCTGGAACAATCATTTCGTCTGCGCTATACAGTGTTGTGTACTGAACGGTGCATTTCGGGGTTTTCGGCTGCACACTATCCCGACGGGCTGGAAACGGACGAGTATGACCGCCACGCTCACCATATCCTGCTTAAGCACCGCGTCTCCGGCAACTTCATAGGCAGTGCACGCTTGATATTCCCTGATCCTGCAAATCCGGAAAAATCGTTTCCTGTCGAACAGCACACTCAGATCGACCCTGCACTGATTGATATCAGCAAACTGCCAAGGCAACACACCGTAGAGATCTCACGCCTCATCCTGCTAGGCGATTTCTCCAAACGCAGAGAACGACGCCGCAGATCTGGAGTCTGGTCAGTTGGTGAGCTACGCGACCCAGACAGTCGGCGGCGTTTCCCCCACCCGATGCTGGCAATTGCTGTCGGCATCATACGCATGTGTGTCCGCCTAGGCATCACTCACTGGCTCTCGGCAATGGAGCCCAGCTTGAACAGATTACTGAGTCTCTATGAATTGCAACTTGATGCTATTGGTCCATTAGTTAATTATCATGGCCCACGCCGGCCCTATCATGCCGAGGTAAGCAAGGTGCTGGACAGGATGTACACAAACCAGCGCCCAGCCTGGGAACTGGTTACCGACCAAGGTAAAATCCAGCCGGTTTTCGCTGGACACACACCAGATCAAGCGCTGTAATGCCACTAGGTTGCTGAACCCGGAAGGCGTTCGGGCAAGAATATTGCCAGTAGACCAGAAGCAGGGATAGCTTGCCTCTCAAAAATTCTTATACCCGCACTCTTCAAACCTGAATCCAACTCCTGTTTCTGGAGATTGCAGAAATGATGCTGATTTACCCCGTTATTCTCCGCTTAGAAGTGTTTCCGGACTGATAACCTGAATGCATAAATATCTGCGATCGTTCTGCTTCACTGGGGTTCTTGCAGGGCACCCTAAAGTTTCAGTGAAGGCATCCGATAAAACAGTACGGTTAAAAAGAGAGCAGTGCGAGAAGCTGTGTCAAGCCCGATACCCAAAAGCATAGCACCATGAATTCAGTTGCGGCTGAGCCGTCTTGGCATAGACTTGAATTTGACAGACCAGTTCTCAGAGCAAGTGCAATTGATCTGCGCTTTCCTAGGACATGCGACCAGACAAATTCTCCTGTTTTCCCATATTCCTACGAAGGAATAAGCGAATTCCTACATCAGGATATTGGTCGATCCAGCACAATTGCTTCCATTCCCCAAGTTAGAACTTGGCAATTGGTAACAGAAACGAAACGGTCAAGTCGGAAAATTAACGCAGAGAGATTGGCTGGGAACTAAACCGGAGCGCCCTGAGCAATATACCTTGGCGCGCGCTCTGAATTAGTTCAGAAGCTACTTAAGGTTACTGAGGATTGCCGTATGACAAATGACATGCTGAGCGCTTTCGACGAGTATTTCGAAATTATCACTGCAGATACTCCGGAGTTGTTGGAGCAATCGTTTCACCTGCGCTATACGGTGTTGTGCATTGAGGCACGCGCCCCGGGGTTTGAGGCCGCGCACTATCCCGACGGGATGGAAATAGACGAATATGACCGCCACGCTCACCATATTCTTCTGAGGCATCGTTCCACCAACAGTTTCATAGGCAGTGCGCGCTTGATATTTCCTGATCCTGCGAATCCGGAAAAGCCGTTTCCTGCCGAACAGCATACCCAGATCAACCCCGCACTGATTGATATCAGCAAACTACCAAGGCAGCACACCGTAGAGATCTCACGTTTTATCCTTCTAGGCAAGTATTCCCGGCGCAGAGAAGAGCGGCGCAGATCTGAGACTCGGCCTAATGGTGATCAACGCGATCCAAGCAATCGGCGACGCTTTCCCCATCCGATGTTGGCAATTTCTGTTGGCATCATACGCATGTGTATCCGCCTAGGTATCACCCACTGGTTCTCAGTAATGGAGCCTAGCTTGAATAGATTGCTGGGTCTCTATGAACTGCAGCTTGATCCTATTGGACCATTAATCGATTATCATGGCCCGCGCCGTCCCTATTATGCCGAGATAAGCAAAGTAATGGACCGGATGCAAAAAAACAATTACCAGATCTGGGAACTGGTTACCGACCAAGGTAAAATCCAGCCAATTTCCACAGCACTGGATCAAGCGCTTAATGTCGGCATGGTTGCCGCAGATGGAGAAAGCAATTTATTGGGCAACCTATTTCAAATACGCATGAAAACAGAAGAAAGCATAGAGAGCAGCAATGCCAATAATTAACGCCCCGATTACTCGTGGTTGTCGCCGCATTTTGCTGATGGCCTTGCTGCTTGGGATGCTATCGTCGATTGGCATGGCACGGGCAGACGAGTCGTATGAGGTTGTGACTAACACGAGTATCAGCACGCGTAGCCTTTCCAGCAACTCCCTGCGTGCCATTTTCGGCATGCGCCAGCAGACTTGGGCGGATGGCACGCCGATAAAAGTCTTCGTACTGGCCGATGACGCTCCGTTGCACGGTTACTTCTGTAAGGAAAAAATGAATGTCTTCCCCTACCAACTGCGTCAAGCCTGGGACAGGATGGTGTTTTCCGGTACCGGTCAGGCGCCCACTAAGGTGTCCTCGAGCGATGAGATGTTCAACAGGGTTGCCAATACACCTGGTGCAATTGGCTATTTAGAGAAAACCAAAATAAGCGAGCGTGTCAATGTTCTCCAAATCAAATAACGGCGTGAATAACCGCCATGCATGGGTAGCCAGGCTGGTCGCTATGTCAGCTATTTTGTGGAGTTTGCCCGCACACTCTCAGGTAGCCCCTAATCGTCAACAAATACAAGTTCCCAGCTTCTTAAACGCGGCAGCAGAGCGGCTGAACTCATTGGCACTGAAGCTGCCCGACACCGTGCAGGTTCATGGCTTCGCCACCCAGGGTTATTTGAACAGCACCGGGAATAATAATGTCTTCGGAAACAGCAACCAGGATAGTGGCACTTTTGGTTTCAGAGAAGTGGGGCTTAACGCCTCGGTGCAACTAAGGCCCAATTTGCTGATCTCGGCGCAAGGGCTCCACCGCCATGCCGGCCAAGGCAGCCAAGATATTCGTCTCGATTACGGATTAATCGATTACAAGGCATATTCTTCTGAAAACGGCCACTTTGGCATACGGCTCGGCAGGATAAAAAATCCGCTCGGGTTCTACAATGAGACGCGTGACGTAGCACATACGCGGCCAAGCATCATGTTGCCCCAATCGATTTACTTTGATCGTACACGCAACCTCGCGATGGCAGCAGACGGAGCACATGTCTATGGTGAGACTCGCACCAGCAAGGGAGACTTCTCCTATCAGTTTGGCGTCGTCATGCCATACGTTAGTGGCCATACAACTGAGGCAGCCGTGTTTGGCAGTGATCGGGCAGGCCACTTAACCTCGCAGGTGTCATATATCGGACGTGGCATGTATGAGTATGATGGCGGGCGTGTTCGCTTGGCAGTCAGCGGAGCACAGACGAATATAGGCTACAATCCGGGAACTGATGTTCTGGGTGCGGGCTCGGTTCAATTCACGCCGATGATTTTCTCTGCGCAATATAATGCCGAGCGCTGGAGTCTCACTTCCGAATATGCCATCCGCCACACTGTGGTCGGCAATTTCGGTCTCATACCTAATGCGGCAACTACCGGTGAGAGCTACTATTTCCAGGGCATTTATCGGTTTACCCCAAAGTGGGAGGGTGTCTTACGCTACGATGCGCTCTACACAAACAGAGATGACCGTCACGGACATGCGTATGCCGCCGTGAGTCCCACACGTGATCCACATAGCCGTTTTGCCAAGGACATAACCACAGGTATACGCTGGAATATTACCCCATCATTCATGCTGGCCGCTGAGCATCACTATGTCAACGGAACTGCTTGGCTGGCACCGCTGGATAACCCCGGCGCCAGCAGCCTTGCAGGCAACCACGCCCAGTTCTGGCACTTGTTCGCAGTGCAAGGTGCTTATCGATTCTAATGGCTATCCTGATAGAACACGATCCTCAGGAAGACGGGGTTCCATCTGATGGCGCTCGAAGCAAGGGGCATAAATTTCTAGGCTTGAAGTGGAAGGTCTTGCTGCTGAGCAGCTTGATTCTACTTGCCATCGTAATTATATTCACTGTAATCAGTTACCGGATTCTAATAGATAATTTCGAGAGTCAAAGCGCCGCACGCTACCAACGTTATATCAAAGAAGTTAATGGTCTGCTTGATCAGACCTCGCAGAATTTGCACCAGCTTGCCGGGTTGACTCCTTTCCTGGAGGGCATGGACCGTGGATTGCTCACAGGTGATGGAGCAAGTATCAGCGCCGCGTTCGATTTGCACTGGGCATCATTGCAGCTGCATAACGGGGTCCATCTGGTGCGCTTCTACGACAAATCAAACCAGTTGCTGGCAAACTGGGGAAACCCTGAGCCAACTGCCGCTACAGGAGATGATGAATTACTGAACTGGGTTCGCAGTGTCAATGAGCGAGAGCAACCTATCAGTCCATTAAGTTGTGCAACAGACTGCGTGCAATACGCCGTTGAGCCATTGCTGATAGGGGGTAAAAGTGTTGGTGTCATAGTCATAGGTGCTTCCCTGATTGATACCGTGTTGGGGTTTGAGAATATCGCGGGTGCCGATATTGGCTTGCTGATCCAGGAACAAGGCAGCGCACCTGCGGATAACGCTAATGGCATGCGTGTTCCAGGCTGGAACGCGCGCGTGGCAGCACTTACCAATAGTGAAAGAAGTCTCGCCATTCTCAATCAAGTGGCGCAGGAATACCCAAAGTTTGACAGCTTGGTAAATGGTGTCGAGCTTGCCTGGAACGGCCGTCACCAGCAAATAAAACAGTTGCCGCTGCGGGGGATAAATGCATCCGCTGACTCACGGTTGGTAGTTATCACCGATATCACCAAAGGGGACAAGCAGGCAGTACCAGAGAACGCCAACGCTAGGTCACGGTTGGTAGTTATCACCGATACCACCGATACCGTTACTGCTATCCGTAATTCGACACAGCAGAGTGTGGTGATAGGCCTGCTGGGCTTGATACTCTCCGAGTTCCTGTTATTTGTCATTCTGACGAAGCCGTTATCACAGCTGAAGCACATAGTTTTTAGCTTGCCGCTCTTGGCCAGAAGCGATTTCCAGAATTTCCGCACCCTGCTTCTTTCCGCTGATCAGAAACAATGGTTAAAAGATGAAATAGATATGTTGGATGAAACGGCGGTAGCGCTGTCTTATCAACTCGAAAAACTTGAGAGCCAGGTTGTTGACCGGACACAAGCACTGGCCAAGCAAATGGATGCGCTGAGCAGGGAAAGAGATTTTGTTTCCCACTTGCTCGATATGGCACAGGTGATTGTGATTACACAAAATGCCAGTGCTGAAATTATGTCACTTAATGCCCATGGCGAAAAAATTATTCAATATGCGGAAAAGGATCTACAAGGAAAAGAATTCATTGAGCTTCTGGTATTGGAAGACGACCTGCATGATCTGCCCCCGCGACTTGAGGAAATATGCCTGGAACAAAGGGAACAACTGCGTCATGAGACCACTACCCTGTGTAAAGACGGTTCGGTACGGCACATCATCTGGCTCCATTCCCGTCTTACCCGGCACTCTCCAAACGACCCGGCGGTGCTATCGGTAGGTCTTGACATCACCGAACACAAGCAGGCAGAAGGCCGTCTGGCTTGGCTGGCGGACCATGACCCGCTTACCCATTTGTTCAACCGGCGCCGCTTTCAGGAAGAATTGGAGCGAATACTTAGCTTGGCGATGCGTTATCAACGGCCAGGCGCATTACTTTTCTTCGATCTGGATCAGTTCAAGTACATTAACGATACCAGCGGACACCAGGCAGGGGATTCTTTACTCAAGACGGTCGCAAACATGCTGTTACGCGCCGTGCGCAATGTCGACATCATAGGACGTTTGGGTGGAGACGAATTTGCAGTGATTTTGCCTGAAACCACAGCGGAAGGGGCGATTGTGGTTGCAAAAACTATTCTTGAGCTATTGGGGCAGGCAAGGCTGACCGTGGATGATCGGACCCACAAGGCTTCTGCCAGCATTGGCATCGCACTCTTTCCTGAGCATGGTAGTGATGTGCATGAGCTGTTGGCTGCAGCGGACCTCGCCATGTATCAGGCCAAGGACGCGGGGCGCGGTGGATTCCATCTATTTTCTGAAGGGGACAAAAGCCGCGAACGCATGCATAACCTCGTGCACTGGAAAGAAAAGATTGAGCATGCCCTCCTTGATGATCGTTTTATCCTTTATTTCCAGCCCATTATGAATGTTAAGAGCAAAGACATCAGTCATTGCGAGGCACTGTTGCGTATGATCGACGACGATGGGACGGTGCTCGCACCGGGTGCTTTCATATCCGCAGCAGAACGTACCGGTCTGATCCACGAGATTGACCATATGGTATTGCGTAAAGTCATTGCCCAGGCGTCTAGAGTCAACCGCAACCATAGTGGGCAGCGGATTAATTTCTCGATCAACTTATCCGCGCATGCATTTAATGATCCGGGGCTGCTACTGGTACTGGAGGACGCGCTCGAGGATAATGCCGCGACTCCCACAGATTTTCTGTTTGAAATAACTGAGACAGCGGCATTGGAAGACATGCCTGCAGCACGCAAACTCATTGAAACAATCAAGGCGCTCGGATGCCGTTTTGCACTGGATGATTTTGGTGTTGGCTTCTCCACTTTCGGTTACATCAGGCAACTTCCCATCGATGTCGTGAAGATCGATGGCTCATTTATAAAGAACCTGGCGACCAGTCCTGATGACAAAATCCTGGTAAAAGCCTTGTGTGACGTGGCGAGAGGATTTGGCAAGAAGACCACGGCTGAGTTTGTCGAGGATGGGGCGACTCTCGTCTTGCTGGAGGAATTGCAGGTAGATTATGCGCAAGGTTACTTTGTCGGCAGACCCGTACCCGCGCATGAGTCGTTCTTTAAAGATTTTCTGGAGCCGATGGTGGATGCCCCCGCTATGGCGGCAAATGAAAAAAGGGCGTGACGGTAGCAGGCAGTAACTCCACAGCGGAGTTCAAGCTCAGATGGTTTTGTCGAGCAACCTCACTTCGCGTTGCGGGAAAGGAATTTCGATACCGTTGTTCTGAAATTCCCGCCAGATTTCCATATTGATGGCGGAACGCAAGCCAATCTGCCCTTCTTCCGGGTCGCTGATCCAGAAACCCAGTTCGAGATTGATGCCGTTGTCGGCAAATTCCTTAAGAAATGTCATTGGCTCCGGATCGGTGAGCACACGCGGTTGCTTGCGCGCTGCTTCCTGCATGATACGCATGGCTGCTTCCAGCGGGCTGCCGTAGCTTATCTGTACGGTCAGCGCCAAACGCACCCGATTGTTGGTATGCGTCTGCTTGACCACGGTGGAAGTGATGAAGGTATCGTTGGGAACAATGGACTCGACGCCGTCGAGACCATGCAGCACCACGTAACGGTTGGTGAGAGCGATGACTTTGCCGGTGCGGTTATCTACCGTCACCACATCGCCAAGACGCAGCGAGTGATCCAGCAGAATAATGAAGCCGCTGACGTAGTTGCTGGCGATCTTTTGCAGGCCGAGTCCCAGGCCTACGCCGAGCGCGCCGCCGAATACCGACAGCACCGTGACATCCACTCCGATCAGCGGCAGCGTGATCAGTACCCCCAGCACAACGAGCATGGTACGGGCAACTTTTGACAGCATCACCCGCTGGTTCATGTCCAGCGCTGCGACACCCATGATGCGCGACTCCAGCGAACTGGCGAGCCATAATGCCAGCAGCATGCTGATCGTGAAGGCTACAATCCCCTGCAGGATCAGCAGCACTGAGAGCCGCTGCTGACCAACGTGAAAGGCAACAGCATCCAGCATGCCCAGTATTTCCGGCAGCACGCCGATGATATGCAGCGCCAGTACCGTCCATATGGTCCAGCCGATGGTGCGCTCCCACGGATGCAGCCACTGCTGATCGTGAAAAACCCGGCGCAGTATGTGGATGGCGATACGAATCAGCGCGAGTGCAAACAGCAACGGGATGGCGATATTGAGCAGATGTGTCGAGTGCCAGTGCTGGAGCGCCCATCTGCCGAGAATAATCAGGACCAGCGCAAATAGGGGAAACATGAGCCGGCTCAGATTGCTTATGCTGATAATGGAGGTGCGATCAGCACTCACCTGTGAGGTGATGCGCCCGGCGAGTTGTCTTTGCAGCAGCCAGGCAAGCCCCAGACTTACAAGCAGCACGGCGAACTGCCACAGGGCGCTGATTTCCTGCAGGTCAGTAATTAGATTGCTTAGTAGACTCTGGAATTCGTTATTGGGTTGCATGGCAATGTGCTGGAACGGGAATTTATTCTAGCATGAGCAGGACGATACGGATTGTGGTTACGCTACCCTAATCGTAACTAGGTCACATGCTGTGAGTTCAGCGGTAAGGCTGTGAATGCTCATAGTGCTGCTGCCAGTTCTTTAGATAAAGTTCGGTGAGCGCCGCGTTGCCGCGCATCACCAGCACGTTTTCTGCGTTCTTGTATTGCGCGGCCTGAGTGAAGTTGAAGCTGCCGGTGACCAGCGTCGCTTCTGCGCTGCTGGCGTCGATTACTATCACCTTGTTGTGGGCGCTGGTGTGATCAGCGTCGAGGAAAACCGGCACACCAGCGGCTGCGATTCTGGCGATCACGCTGGTGGGAATTTTCTCGGTCTGTTCCTTGTCGGCAATCACTTTTACATCCACGCCACGGCGTTTGGCGGCGATCAGTGCCTCAGCGATTTCGCGATGGGTGAAACTGAACGCCTGCACCAGCACCTGGCGGTGTGCGCCGTTGATGGCGTTCGCGATCAGCTTACCGGCATCGTCTCCCGGCGTGAAGGCAATCTGTATCGTACCGGTGGCAGGGAGAATGACGGGCTTGCCGTTGTGGCTGGAAGCTGGCTCGAAAGCCGCTGCGGGGGCGGCAAACAGGACAGCCAAGCAACCTGCGATAACAGCAGTACGCATGTTTACTTTCCCGCAAGTTCCAGTGCGGCGGCAAAAAAACCGTCGGTGCCGTGCAGGCTGGGCGACAGTTGCAGGAATTTGCCAGTGTCGAGCGGGATCTTTTGCTGTGCCAACAATTCGGCGCAATTCAGCAACGTGTAGCGGGGATGATCGGCGAAAAAATGTTCGATGATTTCCTGGTTTTCCTCCGGCAGAAAGCTGCACGTGGCATAGACCAATCTGCCGCCGGGTTTGAGCAGGTTGGCTGCGGACGACAGAATTGCGGCCTGCTTGCGCTTGAGTCCTTCGATGCTTTGCGGAGACTGCCGCCACTTCAAATCCGGATTGCGGCGTAGCGTGCCCAGCCCGCTACATGGCGCATCCACCAGAACCCGGTCGATCTTTCCGCTCAGACGCTTCACCTTGATATCATTTTCATTAGCAATGCGCTGCGGATGCAGGTTGGACAGGCCCGAGCGCTTGAGGCGCGGTTTCAGATTGTTCAACCGTTTCTCGGAAATATCGAAAGCGTAAACACGTCCTTGCGAATGCATCAGCGCGCCCAGCATCAGCGTCTTGCCGCCGGCGCCCGCGCAGAAATCCACCACCATGTCGCTGCGTTTCGGCGCAAGCAGGTAGCCCAGCAACTGACTGCCTTCGTCCTGCACTTCCACCTTGCCGGTCAAGAACAATGCATGGCGATTGATTGCGGGCTTGCCGACCAGGCGGATGCCGCTGGGCGAATAAGGAGTGGCGTTGCCTTCGATGCCGTCCTTGTTCAGCGCCACCAACACTTCATCACGGCTGGCAAACAGGGTATTGACGCGCAGATCCAGTGAGGCAGTCTGTTGCAGCGAGCGCCCCAGATTGAGAATGTCGGCCTCCGTCATGCAAGCGCGCAGTTTTTCCACCAGCCATTCGGGAAACTCGGCCTGGACGGCAAGCGGCTGCGATTCCGGCGTTGCTGCCTTGATTCCCATAAGCCACTTGGCCTCAGCCTCACTGACGAGCGGCGTCAGTTCGCGCAGGTTCATACCCTGGAATTTAACCAGATAGGCAAGCAACAGCGGTCGCGGTGCAGTGGTGTCGGCGGCGCACTCAAGGAAAAATCGATGACGCAAGATACCGAATACTATTTCGGTGATGAATGCTCGATCGTTTACGCCGAGCTCGGGGCTGTCACGAAAAAAATGCCGCAGGATCGCATCAGCCGGGTGTTCCAGCGGCAACACGGCACGCAACGCGGCGATGACCATGTCCAGGTGAGCAGGGGTGAGACGCATCTATCGTTGATCCTACAAAGAAGTGGAGAGAATGGATGTCTTGCTTATTGGCACGACAGGTATTGTAAATGACGACACGGGGCATGCGTGGTGCCAATGCTATGGTAACAACTCCAGTTCCAGACGCAGCGCACTGGCATCAGCGTAGCTTATTTTCGTGACCATCTGATCCAGTAACAGGCCGCTTTCAGTAGCGACGATGCGTACTGGCAACATGTAATAGGCAGGGGCAAGCCAGATTTTGCGTTCGAGCTTGTCATCCCCTTCCAGTTGTTTTGTCAGTACAATGGTTTCGAGTTTTCCCAGCGGCGTGTCCAGTGCTTCCTTGTCCACGACGTAGCGTACCCGCTTGAGGCTGCGGCCATCGGTCTCATGTATGTCCACGACTCCGTCGGGAGACGGGGAGAATGCGAAGCTGTATAACAGGCTCAATCGATCCTGGGTGCCCGCAGGCAAGGGGGTTTTCTGCTCGTTGCCCCGGTTGTTGATGGTCAGCAGACTCTTTTCCCAATCGAAAATGGCTATTCTAGGCAGCTTGTCGCGACGCTGATCGGAAAAACGGCCGGGCTGCAATCCTTGTTCGGTGATGACACCTACACTATCACGCAGGACATTGCCTGACTGTACCAGCGCCAACAGGCCGATGGCGCGGACTGCGCTGCTGATTGCATAATTGCGCGTATCGTTTTCCTGCCGGATCTCGAGAGTATCATTCGCCTCTCCTTCCATGGCACCGGATCTGATCGAATAGCTGATGTCGACACGGGTGGGAAAACCATCGGCCAGGGCAGAAAAACTTAGTCCCAAAAATAAGGCAACAGCCAAGGGCTTCATTTGTGTAATTCCGGTGAATACAAAACCGTGCCATCAGTTGCGGCACCGCTTACTTCAACACGGTTAGGAGAGAGCTGCAGTCGCTCTTCCATGAACCAGCGTACGGCCTCGGGGTAAATGCGGTGCTCCTGCTGTAGCACCCGTGCCGCAAGAGTCTCCGTAGTGTCGTCCGGCAGCACCGGGACTGCGGCCTGAATAATGATCGGGCCGTGATCAACTTGCGGTGTAACAAAATGCACGGTACAGCCGTGGATTTTTACGCCTTCCTGCAACGCGCGTGCGTGCGTGTCGAGGCCGGGGAAAGCCGGCAACAACGATGGATGAACGTTCATCAGCCTGCCGTGGTAGCGGTCAACAAAGCTGTCGCCGAGTATACGCATGAAACCGGCCAGCGCCACCAGGTTTGGTTGACAGGAATCAATCTCTTCCGCCAGCGCGGCGTCGAATGCTACGCGGCTAGGATAAGCTCGTTGATCCACCACCCGTGTTTCGATTCCGTGCATTTTTGCGATTTCCAGTCCCTCGGCCCCGGGTTTGTTGCTGATGACCGCGGCGATTCTGCCCGGCAGGCTGGCTTCGATCAGTGCCTGCATGTTGCTGCCGCGGCCGGAGATGAGAATGACAATAGATTTCATGGTGAGGGCAAGGCAGGCTCGCTTCGTTGCTTATTCAACGATCGTTTGCGCTTCACCTGCGCCGCGCTGGCGGATGGTGCCGATGCGCCACACAGTCTCACCTGCAGACTGCAACATCCGTAGCGCTGCATCGGCGTGTTCCGGCGCAATCACCAGCGTCATGCCGATGCCGCAATTGAAGACGCGGTGCATTTCGCTGTCGGCCACGTTGCCCTGTTGTTGCAGCCAGCGGAACAGTGGCGGCATCTCCCACGCACTTTTCTGCAGTACAGCAGTGACGCTTTCAGGTAAAACGCGCGGGATATTTTCCACCAGTCCACCGCCAGTGATGTGCGCCATGCCTTTCACCGGCAGATGCCGCATCAGTTCCAGCAGCGGTTTCACATATATCCGGGTCGGTGCCATGATCACATCGCTTAACGCAGTACCGTTGAAGTCGGCGGACAGATCCGTGTGGTTTTTTTCAATGATCTTGCGGATCAGCGAGTAGCCGTTGGAATGCGCGCCGCTAGAAGCTAGTCCCAGCACGGCATCGCCTTCGCGGATGGTCAAGCCGGTGATGATATGGTCTTTCTCCACCACACCCACGGCAAAACCTGCAAGGTCATATTCGCCTTCAGGGTACATGCCCGGCATCTCCGCAGTCTCGCCACCGATCAGGGCGCAGCCCGCCTGCTCACAGCCTGCAGCAATGCCCTTGACGACGCGGGTGGCGGTATCGACATCGAGTCTGCCGCAGGCGAAATAATCCAGGAAGAACAGCGGTTCTGCTCCTTGCACCAGAATGTCGTTGACGCTCATTGCCACCAGGTCTATGCCGACACTGTCGTGCTTGCCGAGCTCGAAAGCGAGTTTCAATTTGGTGCCGACACCGTCGGTGCCTGACACCAGCACCGGGTTACGGTATTTTTTGGAGATTTCAAACAGCGCGCCAAAACCGCCGATGCCAGCAAGCACTTCCGGGCGCATGGTGCGCTTGGCATAGGGTTTGATGTTTTCCACCAAGCGATCGCCGGCATCGATATCCACACCGGCATCGCGGTAGGACAGATGGGTTGAAAGCGGGTTTGCCGAATTGGATGCAGTCAAGGGCACCTCTGGAAATTCAAAGTTCTAAGCAGACTCGTTTACTGGTTGAGAGTGCGGATGAAAAATGTAGATGCAACATATGCTTATAGATAAGGACAGTTTTTTGCGAACAACACAGTATTGCAATAGAATTTAAATTTTTGCAGGTGCCCGTAAGTTGAGTTCTCATCCCATTGCAGATAGAGTGCCACTTTCAAGAAATGTGATTTTACCGTAAATGGACCCCAAACACTCCGACGATCTGCATTATCTATGGTGGCTGGCGCTGGCCACCGTCGCCGGGGTGCTGATTTATCTGTTAAGCCCGATACTCACGCCATTCCTGTTAGCGGGGATCATTGCCTACATTTACAATCCACTGGTAACGAGGATGGCGGCGGGAAAAATTCCGCGCACACTCGGCGTCATACTGGTGATGGCGCTGTTGCTGGGTGTGTTTGCGGCATTGCTTCTGATCATGCTGCCTTTATTCGAAAAGGAAGTTTCCCGCTTGATTGAGCGGGCGCCAGCTTATCTTGAAACAGTCAGAAACAGCTTGGTTCCGTGGCTGGAAACGCGTCTAGGTATCAGCCTGCAACTGGATATTGCCACGCTCAAGCAGGCGTTGGCGCAACACTGGCAAAGCGCGGGCGGGGTGGCGGCGAAGCTGCTGCCGTCACTCACCAGTGGCGGCATGGTGGTGATGGAATTTTTCATGAATCTGCTGCTGGTGCCGGTGGTGCTGTTCTATTTGCTGCGCGACTGGGACAGACTGGTCAGGCGAGTCGACGAAATGATTCCGCGCCGCTGGCACGAACAGGCCAATACGCTTGCGCGCGCGACCGACTGTGTGCTGGCGGAATTTTTTCGTGGACAACTTGCGGTGATGCTGTTGATGAGTGTCTATTACGTGGTGGGGCTGTGGCTGGCAGGTCTGGAATTCGCTCTGCCGATCGGAGTGCTGGCCGGACTGCTGGTATTTGTGCCCTATCTGGGCGCGGCGGTCGGCCTGATCCTTGCGACCCTGGCGGCGCTGTTGCAGTTCCAGGGATGGAGCGGCCTGCTGTCGGTATGGGCGGTATTCGCTGTTGGCCAGTTGCTGGAAGGCATGATAGTAACGCCTTGGCTGATCGGTGACCGCATCGGTTTGCATCCAGTGATGGTGATTTTCGCATTGCTTGCATTTGGCCAGTTGTTCGGCTTCTTCGGCCTGTTGCTGGCACTGCCGGTGAGCGCGGCATTGCTGGTATGGCTGCGTCACGCGCGCGCGCAGTACATGCAAAGCGAGCTTTACAAGTAAATGGAACAACTGCTGCTGGATATCGCCCCGCCGGCGCCGCCCACCCTGGATAATTTCGTGCCGGGGCGCAACTGCGAGCTGCTGCAGACTCTGGACGATATGCTGGTCGGGAAAGAGCGGTTTGTTTATCTCTGGGGTGCAGCGGGTTGCGGCAGAAGCCATCTGCTGCGGGCGGTGGTTGCTGCGGCCGCGCGCAACCAACTGAACGCGGTGTATATCGAGTGCGACAGTACCGACGACATGGACAACGCATGCGCTGCTGCTAGTGCCGCTGACTGCGTGGCAGTGGATGATGTCGAGCGCCTCAACGCCGGCACGCAAATCGGCCTGTTCAATCTGTATAACCGCATGCGCGACGAAGGCCATGCGCGGTTGCTGGTAAGCGGCTCGGTCGCACCGGCGCAACTGGGACTGCGCGAGGATCTGGTTACGCGTCTGGGGTGGGGACTGGTTTATCAGGTACATGAATTAACCGACGAGGAAAAAGTACAGGCCATGCAAAGCCACGCTGCCAGCCGCGGTTTCGATCTGCCGCAGGAAGTGAATGATTATCTGCTGCGGCATGGGCGGCGCGATATGCCGGCATTGATCGCGACGCTTGATGCGCTGGATCGCTACTCGCTCGCAAACCAGCGCCAGATTACGGCGCCATTGTTGCGCGAATTGTTGCGGGGGGCGCCATGACTCGTTACCGCAGAGCGGCCGTTTGCGGGAATGGCGCCCTGCCCCCCATTTCTGTTACTGATTTAGTTTCACTTGCCGTATTGCGGGGGTCGCCATGACTCGTTACCACGGAGCGACCGTACTATGAATTTAGCATTATTTGATCTCGATAACACGCTGCTGACAGGTGACAGCGATTTCGAGTGGGCGCAATTTCTGATTGAGCAGCGCGTGCTCGACCGCGAAGTGCATGAAGCGCGCAATCTGGAGTTCTACGAACAGTACAAAGCAGGCACGCTCGACATTCACGAATTTCTCGATTTCCAGTTGAAGCCGTTGTCGCGCCACCCACGCAGTCAGCTCGATGCCTGGCACAGTGAATTCATGGCAAAAAAGATTAAGCAGTTGATCGCACCGGGTGCGCGCAAACTGATTGAGCAGCATATGCTCAACGGTGACTTATGCATTATCATCACCGCCACCAATAGTTTCGTTACCGCACCAATCGCGCAGGCGCTGGGCGTCAGCCACCTGATTGCCACCGAACCGGAACAAAAAGACGGCGAGTTTACCGGCCAGGTGTCAGGGACACCCTGTTTCAGAGAAGGCAAAATCGCCCGGCTGGAAAGCTGGCTGGATGAGAACAACCTGACCTGGTTGTCGTTTCTCGAAAGCTGGTTTTATAGCGATTCGCTGAATGATCTGCCCCTGCTAAACAAGGTCACCCACCCGGTGGCAGTGGACCCCGACCCAACTCTGCGGAGTCATGCGGAGAAGAGCGGCTGGCCCATTATCAGCCTGCGCTAGTATCTGAACAGGAAAGGAAACGCTGGTGGTTAAAACGGCCGGCTGCGGCGCCATCCAAATGTGATTCACCCAAGTGCAGAGGGAGGTTGACGGTGCGTACCCAGTCGTCCGCTGTCCAGACCCTAGTCATCGTCACCATAGTCATATTTCTGTGGGAGTCTGATGCCGCCGGGCCGATGCTGAGCGCTTTCGCCCTGTGGCCGCTGCAAGCCGGGTTCACGCCCTGGCAACTCGTCACCTACGCATTCTTGCATGCCAGTATCCTGCACCTCGCATTCAACATGTACGGCTTGTGGATGTTCGGCCGAGAGCTGGAAAACTTGCTGGGGCGGCGCGCGCTGCTCCAGTTGTATTTCGCCAGTATCCTGGCAGCTGGGGTCACGCAACTACTGTTCACGCATTTGACCGGGGATGTTTACCCAACAGTGGGCGCGTCCGGCGGCGTATTCGGGATATTGCTTGCCTACGGAATGTTCTTTCCGAACCGTATCCTGATGCTCCTGTTTCCGCCCATACCGCTGCCAGCATGGCTGTTTGTGACCCTCTACGCAGTCATTGAACTGACGCTCGGTGTGACTGGAACCCAGGCGGGGGTGGCGCATTTTGCTCATCTCGGCGGCATGGTGGG
>JAYUYT010000049.1:0-6243 GCA_043752345.1 Nitrosospira sp. | reverse complement strand
CCAAAGGCTGCGTCGTTCCAATGCACGGCGAAGTCAAGATTGGCACTCTTGCTGGTGTTCTGCGACAAGCCAGCATATCGCCAGACGAATTCATCGCGGCCTTGTGATCTTGGTCCCAACTGTCGGACCGAATAACTCTCAACTGATCAACCAGCTCGTCAGTTCTGCTTTGCGGCCGCCACGATCCATACCGATAAACTTCTGCAGCATATCCGTGATCGTATCGGCAGCCAGTCCTTCCACGATGAAAACCAGTTGCGTGCCGGACAGCCCTTGCGGCCAGCGTTCCAGCGTCTCGATCGGAAACAGCATGTGCTGGATGCCGTGGATGACATGCGGCTTGTCATCATCATCGAAATGGACGATGCCTTTTATCCGCAGGATGTGTTCGCCATGCATGCTGGCAAGCATTTGCAATGCAGTGAGCAGCCCGCGGCGGGGAAGCGGCTGTTCGAACGTCAGGCAGAACGAATGAATGCGCTCATGCTGGTTACTGCTGCTGGCGGTGGGCCGGCGCAGATGCATGTGCAGGCCCGGATCGATTTGAATCGGCCGATACGCATCAGGTTGCTGCCAGCGTTGTTCATCGACATTCCTGTCCGCTGAATGATGGGTCGTGGTCTCGAGAAAAATTTCCGGGTCGACTTTGCCATTCGCGACAGGATGGATGGTCGCGACCGAATTGAGCGCCTGTAGTTGTTCGGTCAAAGCCGCGATCTGTTCCGCGCTTGCCAGATCGGTCTTGGTGATCAGTAATCGATCCGCAACCACCGCCTGTTTCAGTGATTCGGGCTGCCGTTGCAATTGTTCCGCACCGAAAGCAGCATCGACACAGGTAATGACCCCAGCCACGCTGTAATGCTGCATGATGGTCGGGTGATTCAGCAGCTCATGCAGAATGGGCGCAGGATCGGCCAGACCGGTGGTTTCGATGATCACACGCTTGAAGTTCGGTATCTTCTTGTCCTGCCGCTGCCAGAACAGGGTACGCAGCGCACCGGTAAGCTCGCCGCGCATGGCGCAGCAGATGCAGCCGTTGCCAAGCACCACGGTACTCTCCGGTACCGCTTCAATCAGGTGATGATCAAGTGCGATCGCGCCGAACTCGTTAACCAGTACGGCGCTGTCGGCAAGTTGCGGCGTCTTCAGCAGGTTGTTGAGCAGCGTGGTCTTGCCGCTTCCGAGAAACCCGGTAAGGATGATCAGTGGTATTTTCTGCATTTTCTTAGATTTTCATTTGATCAGGTGTGGCCGCACGGCGATTATGAAAAGCAGGGCAGGGAGCCGACGTGCCTCTTATGCAGTATCATTGCGACTGACAGCATCATACTTTACCATCCCGTCAGGGATCAAATTGCGCCCCTCGTAGTTGCCTGATCAGTTTCTTCTTGAATGGTTTCATGGCCTTCGACAGGCTCAGGCCGAACGGAATGTAATTTTAACTCGCGCCGGACCAATAATGTACCTCTGGGCAGGAGAGAGGAGCACCTCTTCAGCACGACTAAAACAGGACCGATGGATTTTCTGCCAATTTTTATCAATGTAAAAAACCGCAACTGCTTGGTGGTCGGCGGCGGGGAGGTAGCTGCGCACAAGGTCGCTCTGCTGCTGCGGGCAGGTGCGCGCGTCACCGTGATTTCTCCGGAGCTTGGTACCGAACTTAACGCACAACTACGCCAGGGAAACATCGTGCATCGCGCCGAAATCTTTCGTCCCAATCATCTTGATGATGCTGTGCTGGTGATTGCCGCCACCGCTGACCGTTCGGTCAATCAGCAGGTTTCCGCAGCAGCCGGGAAACTGCGCATTCCGGTCAACGTGGTGGACAATCCCGATCTGTGCTCCTTCATCATGCCGTCCATCGTCGACCGTTCTCCCATGCTGATCGCGGTTTCGAGCGGCGGCACCTCGCCGGTGCTGGCAAGGTTGCTGCGCGCACGCCTGGAAAGCATGATCCCGGAAGCATACGGGCGTCTGGCAACTTATGCTGGCAATTTGCGTACGCGGGTAAAGCAGCATTTCTCTCACCCGGAAAAGCGGCGCATGTTCTGGGAAAAGGCATTGCAGGGCCCCTTCGCCGAAATGGTGTTTGCCGGCAAGGATCGGGCGGCGCAGGATTATCTGGAGCGTTCGCTGCAAAGCGAGGTCGACGATATGTCGCAGGGGGAGGTTTATCTGGTGGGCGCCGGGCCGGGGAATCCCGATCTGCTGACTTTTCGCGCCATGCGCCTGATGCAGCAGGCGGACGTGGTGGTGTATGACCGTCTGGTTTCGCCCGCAATACTCGACATGGTGCGGCGGGATGCGGCGCGCATCTATGCAGGCAAGGAACGCAGCAATCACGCCATGCCGCAGGAATCCATCAACGATTTGCTGGTGCGGTTGGCGCAAGAAGGCAAGCGCGTGCTGCGGCTGAAAGGCGGCGACCCTTTCATCTTCGGCCGCGGGGGCGAGGAAATCGAAACGCTATCCAGCCACGGCATTCCGTTCCAGGTCGTGCCAGGCATCACGGCGGCTTCCGGGGTAGCATCCTATGCCGGCATTCCGCTCACCCACCGCGATTATGCGCAGTCGTGTATCTTCGTCACCGGCCACCTCAAGGACGGCAGCGTGGATCTGGACTGGCAGGCGCTGGCGCGGCCGCACCAGACCATCGTGATTTACATGGGATTGCTGGGCTTGCCAGTACTGTGCCAGCAGTTGATCGCACACGGCCTGCCGGCCACGATGCCTGCTGCCATCGTGCAGCAAGGCACTACCCACCAACAGAGGGTGCTGGTGGGATCGCTGGAAACGCTGCCCGATCTGACTGCCCATGCCAATCTGACCCCTCCCACGCTTATCATCGTCGGCGAGGTGGTGAAACTGCATCAGAAACTTGCCTGGTTCGAACCAGGAAGCGATCTTTACGCGGATGCGCCTGCGGAAAACAAGGAAAACGCGACCAAAAAATAGCCCCAACCACTTGAAGGATTGGGGCTTAGTGAATTCAAATCGGTACGTCAATACTCGCTGTACTACATTAAGGTTTTTTCTCATCAGGAAGTTGCTTTACGGGAAATTCCTGAGGGGCTTCCCTGTCTTTCTCTGGAATATGGTGATCTTGCTTGATGACAGTCCCGTATGTTGAGACATCAGGGGACTCTGGTGCTGTAGGTTTACCACAGGCGGTCAGGGTCAATACCACCAGAGCGGCGGCGAGGGGTGCAAATCTCATAGTCCAATCTCCATAAGTAGAATATTCACTCTTTTTGTGGTGTTACAGGTAGAATAATGACGGTAGCAGCGCCATCTTGTTTTGATTTAAGTCAAAGCAGAGCGCTATTTCCGCTATTCATATCCTGAAAGGGGGAACTGCTATGCTGCAGGATACGTCGATGCCAAGAAACCTTAATGTGGCCAGCATCAAGACCAACTGCTCCTCTTGTAGTTTGCGGGGGTCGTGCTTGCCGGTCGGTTTGGATGAGCAGGAAGTCAAGGCTCTCGACCACTTGATCAACCAACGGCATAAAATCCGGCGCGGTGAACATCTGCACCGCGCTGGTCTGGATTTTCACTCACTTCACGCTATTCGCAGCGGTTCTTTTAAGACATATGTATTGCAAGAAGACGGGCGCGAGCAGGTTACCGGTTTTCATATGACTGGAGAGGTGCTGGGACTGGATGCTATCGGCACAGATATGCACACTTTCAATGCGGTGGCGCTGGAAGATAGTGAGGTATGTGAGATTCCTTTCGCCAAGCTGGAAGGGATTAACCACACTACACCATCGCTGATGCACCATTTCTACAAAATCATGAGCCGCGAAATCGTGCGTGAGCGTGGAATGCTGCTGTTAGGCGGAATGAAAGCGGGGGAGCGCCTGGTTTCTTTCCTGCTCAATCTTTCGCACCGTTTCGCCAAGCGCGGCTACTCCCCGCTGGATTTTAATCTGCGCATGACGCGCGAGGAAATCGGCAGTTACCTGGGATTGAAACTGGAGACTGTTAGTCGTGCATTTTCCAGGTTGCAGGAAGACGGGCTCATCAATGTTGATAACAAACGCATTCGGCTGAATGATATCGACCATCTCAGACGCCAATATGGCAACTCTTCTTGTGAATAGAATGGCCGGTTCCGTACGGGAATAAGCAGCGCCCATAGGATCCGGGCACTTCCGCTGCCGCATATGTCTACCGATTATTTGTTCGGCTGTGGCGTGATACGCAGATACGGCCGCGGCGCTACATAGCCCTTCGGAAACTTCTGTTTGATGACCGCCTCATCCTTTATCGTCAACGGGATGATTACGTCATCACCATCGCACCAGTTGCCCGGCGTCGCCACCGAATAATTATCGGTCAACTGCAGCGCATCAATGACACGCAACACTTCAACAAAATTACGCCCGGTACTCATTGGGTAGGTAATGATCAGACGTACCTTCTTTTTGGGATCGATAATGAACAGCGAACGTACCGTCATGGTCCCCGACTGATTCGGGTGGATCATGTCATACAGGCTCGCGACTTTCTTGTCCTCATCCGCGATGATCGGAAAGCCCACTACGGTATTCTGCGTTTCCTCGATGTCCTTGATCCACTCCACGTGCTTGCCTGCCGGATCAACCGACAAGCCAATTGCCTTGACGTTGCGCTTGTCAAACTCAGGCTTGAGTTTCGCGGTCAATCCGAGTTCGGTGGTGCATACGGGTGTGAAATCAGCGGGATGGGAAAATAGCACCACCCAGGAATCACCTGCCCATTCGTGAAACTTGATTTTGCCGATGGTGGAATCTTGCTCAAAATCAGGTGCAGTATCTCCCAAGCGTAAAGTCATGGCATCCTCCGTTAGATAGATAATTGAAAGCAGACTATAGTCCGACTAGCACAATGGATCAACAATAGTTGGCCACCATTTATATTCAATTCTGTCCATGACCGCCACCATGCATGCCATGACCCATTTCCAAGGTTTTAAGCTGATTCCTTTGGTCAGCCGATAAAATGGCATTTACAGCATTACGATCTCTGATGCGCTGCTCGACCATTGCATTGAAAGCATCTGCATGGTCCTTGCCGAGTTTGCGCAAGGTGGCATCATCGGTGCCGGGTTTCATGCTTTCTTGATGAAATTCCATCATGCTGTTATGGATTTTTTGTTTGAACTGCTGATGTTCTTGTGTGTGCTTCAAGTGCAGGCGGACGATCCTGCCTAATTGTGCATCGGACAATTTCAATGCATCCGCGTGGGAGGCAATCATGTGCGCATAGCTATGGCCATGCTGCATCATGCCTTTCATGCCATCCATCATGCCGCCGCAACAATTGCCCTCGCCATGATTGCCGCTACTACCTTTACCTTCACCATGCTGGTGGGCCTCCGCCAGCATGAAGCTCTTGCCCAGAGACTGCGTAGTGACGGGGTTATCGGCCGCAAAAGTAATGGGTGCGGTACCGAGAATGATCGCAGAAACCGAACCAACGATGATAGAAAGCATGGACTTATTGTCGGTCATGGTATTTTCTCCTGAGTGTTTGAAGGGATCTTGCGTCACAATTCAGCGGAAAATCCGCTGCCTGGTTATTGCCGTACTTCTCACAAGTGGAGAAGTGTTTACCCTGGCGGTTGAAGCGGGCGCCGAATTTATAAATAATGCGCCCATCTATTATATATAGATAGCACAAATTTCTGCCGCATTGCATTGTACGTGAACAAGCGTTTCGGAGCGTGTCATGATCAGACTCCTGTTTATTATTAAAGAATTGGCTGTGCAAGAGCCTGTTGCGAGAGGTTCGCCGTTATCTTTGTTCGTGTCTTCAGTGGGTAAATGAGCTTCCTGGAACCGTGAATTCTTGAGATACCCGGAACATTGCTTTTTCAGGCAAGCCGTCCTAATCTGAAATTCAGGCGGGAGCAAGTCTCCGCCCGAATAATGCCCCTGGCTATAATTTTGAGGAGATCATGATGCGACGAATCTATTTTCTTGTCCCTGACATTGCCACCACCAAGCGTATTGTCGATGAGTTGCTTCTGGCGCGGATCGAGGAACGGCAATCCACGTGATTGCAAAGCGCGGCACACCGTTGGAGGATCTTCCCGAAGCCAGCCTGCTGCAGAAGAAGAGCGATTTTATTCCTGCAGTAGAACATGGATTGGCACTCGGCGGCTCAGCCGGCATTCTCGCCGGATTGGTTGCGATCGCTCTTCCCGTCACCGCGCCGGTAATTGCGGGCGGCGTCCTGCTGGCGACCACTCTTGCA
>JAYUYT010000048.1:0-14974 GCA_043752345.1 Nitrosospira sp. | reverse complement strand
GCATGGACGACCAGACTTCGGATGCGTCCATGGAGTTGCGCAAGAAGGAAGGATATTTCTGAAACGACAGTTGCCCGCCAGTACAGGGCAGAAGCATGCATCAATTTTCGTAGCGAGCAGAATTTTCAGAAGGCCCGTAAATGTCAGTAATCGACAGCACTGCATTAGACAATATCGAACTGTTGCGCTTTATCACCGCTGGTAGCGTGGATGATGGCAAAAGCACTCTGATCGGGCGCTTGCTGTATGACTCGAAATCAATTTTCGAGGATCAGTTGAGCGCCATCACGCACACCACCAGCAAGCGCGGAATGAAAGGCGTCGATCTGTCGCTGCTCACCGACGGCCTGCAGGCAGAGCGCGAGCAGGGCATCACTATTGATGTGGCTTATCGTTACTTTGCTACCCCCAAGCGCAAATTCATCATTGCTGATACGCCGGGTCACGAGCAATATACCCGCAATATGGTGACCGGGGCCTCCACCGCGAATCTGGCAATCATCCTGATCGACGCGCGTAAAGGCGTACTCGTTCAGTCGCGTCGCCATACCTATCTGGCCAGCCTGGTAGGGATTCCGCATCTGGTGGTGGCGGTCAACAAGATGGATCTGGTGGATTATTCCCGCGAAGTATTCGAACGCATCTGCCGCGATTTCGCTGCTTTTGCCGAGGAACTCAAGCTGCACAATATTACCTACATACCAATGTCTGCTCTGAACGGAGATATGGTGGTGGAGCGTGGTGACAATCTTTCCTGGTATGAGGGTGTGACATTGATGGATTTGCTGGAGAATATCCCGATCGATCATGACATCAATCTTGTCGATTTCCGTTTTCCAGTGCAGTTGGTGTGTCGCCCGCAGACCGAAGAACTGCACGATTTCCGCGGCTATATGGGGCGTATCGAGTCAGGTTCCATCCAGGTCGGTGATGCGGTGACAGTGCTGCCCTCGGGATTGACTTCACGCATCAAGGAAATTGTTACTTACGATGGCCCCCTCGATCACGCGATTGCACCGCAATCGGTGACGCTAACCATCGAAGATCACCTGGATATTTCCCGTGGCGACATGCTGGTAAAAACCGAGCAGAAGCCGCGAGTAACCAAGGAGTTTGAGGCGATGCTGTGCTGGTTATCGGAACAGGCTCTTGATCCGAAGCGCAAATACCTGATTAAGCATACCACCCGGATTGTCAAAGCACTGGTAAGCCGGATAGATTATCGTGTCGACGTCAATACGCTGAATCGCGAAGCGGTGGACATTTTCAGGATGAATGATATCGGGCGGGTGATGTTTAAAGTACAACAACCCCTGGTGTGTGATGATTACGAGCGCAACCATGCCACCGGCAGCTTTATTGTCATTGATGAAGCCAGCAATAATACTGTTGCTGCCGGCATGATCTGTCCGCCGGAAGGATGATCCGGCAAAGTTGCAATAATGCTGCCAGCGGTTTGGATGAATCGCAAAGCGACAAGGCGGACGACCTTGCCGCTTTTGTATTTTCTGGTGGGGCCTTAGCCCGGATGTCGGTAGGGATATAACAACCCCGATCAGGCACAAGCGCAAATTATTTAGCAGTTGTTTTTTCATTTAATAGCAATCAACTTATCATGACAAATCAGGAATCGGCGCTTTCTTCTGTTGCGGCAACTACCACGGCTATTCCCGTCCTGGCATTCGACATGGCTTTTGCCGACTTGTATGGCCGTGACGGTCTGGTAAAGCTGGATCAGGCATTCCTGGATTTTCTGCAAGAGGGAGATGCCGGTCTGCGCATTCGTCTGGATCATGCCCGTACCCATCCTGATGGACTGGATCCCAAGGATGAATCTGCTTTGCTGATTGAACTTGCCCCCTGGATGGAGGATTTTATTGCCAGACTGTTCGGCATCGAAACCGAAGTCCATGCACTTGCAGTCCGCCATCACGAATTGGCGCCACTTTATTCCTGCAAGCGGCAATTTGTACAGCGGCGGGCGATGAACAAGGTGAGTGAGGCAGAGGTGCTGGCAGCCGACGGGATCGCGCTGGAACAAAAACTGGTGAGCGAATTTGGGGCGCCATTTTCAGAACTGGTGTTTGCAACCAAAGTAACCCAGTGGCTGGAAAACGAAGCCGAGAATGAAGAGCGTCTCAAGGCGGCGCTGTTGTATGCCGCCTGGGCGCTGAAGACGCCGGCAGGACGTAAGCACAGCCGGGATGGTGTGCTGTTCAAATCTCCCGCCAAACTCGATTATCTGCATCTGCTGACCACGGTCACCGACCAGGCTGCCGGCTATACCGTTCACCGTCTCAATCACCTGCGCCGGCGGGAAGGTTTTGCGTTGACCGATACCGGCACCGATCTGGTTGGCGCCCTGGATGAAGCAAATTACTGCATCTGGTGCCATGAACAGGGAAAAGATTCCTGTTCCAAGGGGTTGAAAGAAAAACCCAAAGCGCCCACAGAGCCTCCGGTTTTCAAGAAAAGCTCGCTCGGCGCTCTGCTTGCGGGTTGTCCGCTGGAAGAACGCATTTCCGAATTTCATAAACTCAAGACCCAGGGGATTGCCATCGGCAGTCTGGCAATGATCGTGCTGGACAATCCCATGTGTGCCGGCACCGGCCATCGCATCTGCAATGATTGCATGAAGTCCTGCATCTACCAGAAACAGGAGCCGGTCAATATTCCCGAAGCGGAAACGCGCACTCTCAAAGATGTGCTCGAACTGCCCTGGGGTTTTGAAATTTACAGCTTGCTTACTCGCTGGAACCCGCTCGATCTGCAGCGCCCTTTGCCAAAGCCACCCACGGGCCGCAAAGTGCTGGTGGTCGGGATGGGGCCGGCCGGATACACCCTGGCGCATCACCTGATGAACGATGGTCACACGGTGATGGGCATCGACGGTCTCAAGATCGAGCCTTTGCCGGCACATCTTTCTGGGGTGGATCAACAAGGACAACGCCTGCCGTTCAGCCCGATACAGCATGCGGCCGCGCTGGAGGAGAACCTGGATGAGCGTGTGCCGGCGGGTTTTGGCGGTGTTGCCGAATATGGCATTACCGTGCGCTGGAACAAGAATTTTCTCAAGCTGATCCGGCTGCTGCTGGAGCGGCGCGAAGAATTCGCCCTGTTTGGCGGCGTCCGCTTCGGCGGCACACTAACCGCCGATGATGCTCTTGCCATGGGGTTCGATCATGTGGCATTGGCTGCCGGCGCAGGGCGCCCCACCGTGCTTGATCTGCCCAATGGTCTGGCGCGAGGTGTGCGCGCCGCATCCGATTTTCTGATGGCGTTGCAGTTGTCCGGTGCGGCCCAGGCCAATTCTGTCGCCAATATGCAGTTGCGCCTGCCGGTGGTGGTGATCGGCGGCGGTTTGACTGCCATCGATACGGCAACTGAAGCGCTTGCCTATTATCCGGTGCAGGTGGATAAATTTCTGCGCCGTTATGAAATTCTCACGGCCGAGCAGGGTGAGGCAGCCATCCGTGGTGCCTGGGATGCGGAAGAGCAGGAAATCGCGGAAGAATTTCTCGGCCATGCCCGTGCCATCCGTAGCGAGCGCGCAGCTGCAGAACGGGAAGGGCGGGCGCCGCGCATACTTGAACTACTCCAGTCCTGGGGAGGTGCCACCATCGCTTACCGCAAACGGCTGGTTGACAGCCCCTCCTATACACTCAATCACGAAGAAGTCGAAAAAGCGCTGGAGGAAGGCATCTGGTTTGCCGAGGGACTGACACCTGTGCGTGTGGATACCGACCGCTGGGAACATGCACGCTCTGTACGATTCATGGTACAGGCGCTGGATGAAACGGGATCATGGCAAAAAACCGGGGAAGCCGAACTGCCAGCCCGAGCTGTTCTGGTTGCCGCAGGTACCCAGCCGAACACGGTGCTCGCCAGAGAAGACGAGAAAAATTTCAAACTGAACGGGCGCTATTTTGCTGCGTGTGATGAAGATGGCAACCCGGTTAACCCGCCCCGCGCAAATCCCAAGCCAGAGACGCCCATGGTGCTTTTGAGTCGCTGCGAGGATGGGCGTTTCATCAGCTTTTTCGGTGACTTACATCCATCTTATTCCGGTAACGTGGTAAAAGCCATGTCCAGCGCCAAGCAAGGCTACCCGGTGGTAAGCCGGGTGCTTGGACGTGTGGCGCCCGCATCCACAAAATCCGGCGAACAGTTTTTCGCGGAAATGAATGGACGGCTGCGGCCGACGGTGCACAAGGTGGAGAGGCTCACTCCCAACATCATCGAAGTGGTGGTGCATGCGCCAATGGCAGCGGAGCGCTTCCATCCCGGCCAGTTCTACCGCTTCCAGAATTTTTCAACTTTTGCCACTATCGCAGGCGACACGGAACTGGCGATGGAAGGTATCGCCCTTACCGGTGCAGCGGTGGATGTTGCGCGTGGATTGGTGTCGCTGATCGTGCTGGAAATGGGCGGGTCGGCAGACTTGTGCGCCCGGCTCCAGCCCGGTGAGCCGGTGGTACTGATGGGCCCCACCGGCACGCCTACCGAGATTCTGCCGGGGGAAACTGTGGTGCTGGTAGGCGGTGGCCTCGGCAACGCGGTATTGTTTTCCATTGGCGCAGCAGCGCGGGCAGCGGGATCGAAAGTCCTGTATTTCGCCGGTTACAAGAAACTGATCGACCGTTACAAGGTGGCAGAAATCGAAGCGGCGGCAGATACGGTGGTGTGGTGTTGCGATGAGCCCCCCGGTTTCAAGCCTTCCCGTCCGGGTGATCTGAGTTACGTCGGCAACATCGTGCAGGCCATGGCTACCTATGGCAGCGGTGCGCTGGGCGCTCAGCCGGTGTCGCTGGCGGCAGCCAGCCGCATCATCGCCATCGGTTCCGACCGCATGATGGCGGCAGTTGGCGCTGCCCGGCATACGTTGCTGCGGCCTTATCTGAAGACAGACCATTTTGCCATCGGTTCGATCAATTCGCCGATGCAGTGCATGATGAAAGAAATCTGCGCGCAGTGCCTGCAGCCGCACAAAGATCCAGCAACCGGCGAGGTTACTTACGTGTTTTCCTGCTTCAACCAGGATCAACCGCTCGATCAGGTTGATTTTGGCGGTCTGGCGTCGCGCCTGCGCCAGAACAGCGTGCAGGAAAAACTCACTACCCGCTGGATCAGTCACTGTCTGAAAGCATCCAGTCAAACTGGAGCCTGAGGTCATGTCCATAACCATCGGGATCGAGTTTTTTCCTCAATCCAGGCAATGCGTCATGCCCAAGTTCATTTATAATTCGGGGTTCGTTGCTGGCAGGATGCGGTAGTGACCGTTTTTGCAGGCCTGCCGGAAAGACGTGGGATGTTGGAAAGATAGGGAGATCGTCAATGCATATAGGAATACCCGTAGAGATACGTGGGGGAGAAACCCGCGTTGCGGCCACGCCGGAGACGGTGAAAAAATTTACCGCCAAGGGTTTTCATGTTGTCCTGGTACAGTCCGGTGCCGGTGCTGGTGCGAGCATAACCGATGAGGCGTACCGCGATGCTGGTGCAACCATCGTGACCAGCGCGGCAGAGCTGTACAGTCAAGCACAGATCGTGCTCAAGGTGCGTGGCCCGGACTCCGGCGAATTGGCGATGATGCGCAAGGATGCCGTGCTGCTGGGACTGCTGGTGCCACATCAGGCAGACGGCATAGCGGCTCTCGCCACGCATGGCCTGACCGCATTCGCAATGGAAAAGCTGCCACGCATTTCCCGCGCGCAGAGCATGGACGTGCTGTCGTCACAGGCCAATATCGCCGGCTACAAAGCGGTGCTGATGGCAGCCAACGTTTACCAGAAATTTTTCCCGATGCTGATGACGGCAGCGGGTACTGTGAAGGCTGCGCGGGTGCTGATACTGGGTGCAGGGGTAGCGGGCTTGCAGGCAATTGCCACTGCCAAGCGGCTGGGTGCGGTGATCGAAGCTTCAGACGTGCGTCCGGCGGTGAAGGAGCAGATCGAGTCACTGGGCGCAAAGTTTCTCGACGTGCCTTATCTCACTGACGAGGAGCGCGAAATCGCGCAAGGCGTAGGGGGTTATGCACGGCCGATGCCGGCAGACTGGATGCGGCGCCAGGCCGAGCTGGTGCATGAGCGTGCAGTACAGGCTGATGTCGTGATCACCACCGCGCTGATTCCCGGGCGCCCTGCACCGGTTCTGCTCAAGGAAGAAACCGTCCGCACCATGAAACCAGGATCGGTGATCGTGGACATGGCGGTGGAAGCGGGTGGCAACTGTCCGCTGTCGGAATTGGACAAGATTGTGGTCAAGCACGGCGTGCACCTTATCGGCATCGCCAACCTGCCGGGACTGGTGGCAACCGACGCTAGCGCACTGTATGCGCGCAATCTGATGAATTTTCTCAACCTGATGTTCGATGTCAAGAGCGGTGAATTCAAGCTGGACATGGAAGATGAGATCATTGCCGGGACCCTGGCTTGTGCAAACGGGGAAGTGATCAAGAAGGCATAAAGAACGCGCGCGGTGAATCCAGCACCGCACGGATTTACGGTTTGTTTCACAGCATAAGTTATACGCATCCAGAAGGAGTAATCATGATCGGCGAAGTTGATCCAACCATCATCAATCTCACGGTGTTCGTGCTGGCGATATTCGTCGGCTATCACGTGGTATGGAATGTGACCCCGGCGCTGCATACGCCGTTGATGTCGGTGACTAATGCGATTTCCGGCATTATCCTGGTGGGTGCGATGCTGGCCGCTGGACCGGCCGAAAGCGACTGGGGTGTCTGGCTGGGGGCGGTAGCGGTAACACTGGCCTCGATCAATGTATTCGGCGGATTTCTTGTCACCCAGCGAATGCTGGAAATGTTCAGAAAAAAAGATAAAAAAGGAAGCGCGTAAATGTCCGCAAATTCGGTCGCACTCGCGTATCTGGTCGCCTCAGTTTTCTTCATCCTGGCGCTGAAAGGCTTAAGCTCGCCGTTAACATCCCGGCGCGGCAATCTGTTCGGCATGGTGGGGATGACCATCGCCGTCATCACCACGCTGACCGTCACCAAGAACTGGGTGCTGATACTCGGCTGCATCGCAGTGGGCGGCGTCATCGGCGCAGTGGTGGCGCGGCGCGTGGAAATGACGGCAATGCCGGAACTGGTTGCATTCATGCATTCATTGGTAGGTCTGGCGGCGGTGTTCATCGCCATCGCCGCAGTCAACAATCCAGTCTCATTCGGTCTGCCCGCAGTACTGCCGATGGGCAGCAAACTGGAATTATTCCTCGGCACTTTCATCGGTGCCATGACCTGGTCAGGTTCAGTGATCGCGTTCCTGAAACTGTCCGGCCGCATGAGCGGTGCACCCATCACTTTTGGCGGGCAGCATATGGTCAATCTGGTGCTGGCAATTGTCATGGTTGGTTTCGGTCTGTGGTTCTTCTTCAGCGAGAGCACCAACTGGACAGCTTTTGCCAGTATGGCTGCGATTGCTTTCGTGCTCGGCTTTCTCATTATCATCCCCATCGGTGGTGCGGATATGCCGGTGGTGATTTCCATGCTCAATTCATATTCCGGCTGGGCGGCGGCCGGTATCGGTTTCTCGCTCGGCAACCCGATGCTGATAATTGCCGGTTCGCTGGTCGGCAGTTCCGGCGCGATTCTGTCCTACATCATGTGCAAGGCCATGAATCGGCCGTTTCTGTCGGTGATACTTGGCGGTTTCGGCAGCGAAGGCGGAACTGCGGCCGCCGGTGACGGCATACAGAAAACCTATCGCAGCGGTAGCGCGGATGATGCAGCATTTTTATTGGGTAACGCAGACAGCGTGATCATCGTGCCGGGGTATGGGCTGGCGGTGGCGCGGGCGCAGCATTCAGTCAAGGAACTGGCGGAAAAACTGCACGCAAAAGGGGTCAATGTGCGGTTTGCCATTCATCCGGTGGCAGGGCGTATGCCAGGGCACATGAACGTGCTGTTGGCGGAAGCGGAAATCCCCTACGAGCAGGTGTTGGAAATGGATGAGATCAACAGCGACTTTTCCAATACCGATGTGGTGCTGGTATTGGGGGCGAACGACGTGGTCAATCCGGCGGCGAATGTTCCCGGCAGCCCCATTTATGGCATGCCCATCCTGGATGCCTACAAAGCGCGCACGGTGATGGTGGTGAAACGCAGCATGGCGGCAGGTTACGCCGGCCTCGACAATGACCTGTTCTACATGGACAAGACCATGATGGTGTTCGGTGATGCCAAGAAAGTAGTCGAGGGTATGGTCAAGGCACTGTAATTCCAATTCCATTTCATCAGTGACACTTCGTTGATATCCTCACTCGCCCCTTTAATTTCCGTCTGACATAACCGGCGCAAACGGCTTTATTGCTTGCGTCCGTGTTGATGAATGGGTCGGGCGTTTGGTCAGACGTGAGCTGCTTCAGCATGCAGCTTAAGGCCTAGTGCACTGACCACTTTCAGGATGGTGTCGAAGCTCGGTGCGCGATCACCTGAGAGTGCTTTGTAAAGGCTTTCGCGTGATAGCCCGGCATCTCGCGCAACTTGGGTCATGCCTTTGGCGCGTGCGAGGTCACCTAATGCTTTTGCGATGAATGTTGCATCAGCATTTGCTTCTTCCAGACAGGCTTCCAGATAGGCAGCCATTTCTTCTGGTGTGCGCAAATGCTCTGCGACATCGTAGCGAGTGGTTGTCGTTTTTACCATCATGCGCTCCTATAGATTGCGTGCAAGACGCAAGGCGATCTTGATATCCGCAGCTTGGGTGGTTTTATCTCCACCACCCAGCAAAATCACAACCTCACGCCCACGTTTCGTAAAGTACACCCGATAACCGGGACCGTAATCAATCCGCAGTTCAGAAACCCCTTCTCCAACAGCCCTGACGTCGCCCGAATTGCCAGCCGCGAGGCGTTCGATTCGGACTTGGATGCGCGCACGAGCCTGTAAATCACGCAAGTTGTCGATCCACTGAGCATAGGTTTCAGTTTTGCGAATTTCCAGCATGACAAACTGTAGCCCTGTGGATACGTATTGTCAATGTCGAGATTGCTTCGGTGAGGCTGCTTCGGGTTAGATGCCCAATGCTTGGATTAACCGGCTGACCGGGCTTTATTGGTCAGTCCGGGTTGAATGATTAGTCAGCTTTTAATTCGAGCCTGAAGATCATCTAGCCAGCCTCCCACCGCCGAGGGGGCGGTAGGGTTAAAGTGAGTTTGCGAACTTGCGATAACCACAGGAGGCCAAGATGAACTATAGCGGAATTGATCTGCATTCGAACAACAGCGTGGTGACGGTAACGGACGACAATGACCGGGTAGTCGCTGAGAAGCGGCTGCCGAACGACTTGGCGAAGATCATCGGTTTTCTGCTGCCATGGCGTGAGGAACTGGCTGGCGTGGTGGTTGAATCCACCTACAATTGGTATTGGCTGGTGGATGGTTTGCAGGCAGCGGGGTTTCTCGTTCATCTGGCCAACACGGGCGCCATCAAGAAATACGACGGCCTCAAGCACAGCGGCGACGAAACGGACGCACGGCAGTTGGCGCATCTGCTCCGATTGGGCATTCTGCCGACCGGCACTATCCTGCCACCCGAGCATCGAGCGATTCGTGACTTGGCCAGAAAACGCATGCAACTGGTGCGCAGCCGCACCAGCCATATTCTGGCGATCGAGAACATCATGGCGCGCCAGCAGGCGGTAAAAATTTCCAGTAACACGATCAAACGCCTGACGGCGGATGACGTTGAGCAGATGGGGCTGCCTGCGGATGTCGGACTGGCGGTGCAAAGCAACCTGGCGGTCATCACGACCTTGGGCGCGCAAATTGACCTGCTGGAAAAGCGTCTGCAAGAAAGAGTCGGCGAACGACCGGACTATGCGTTACTGACCAGCGTTCCCGGCATTGGTCGCATTCTGGCGACCATCATCTTGCTGGAAACTGGTCCGATCGACCGCTTTGCCGCTGTTGGCAACTTCGCTTCCTATGCGCGCTGTGTCGATAGCCAACACACGAGCAACGGCAAGAAAAAAGGCGAGGGCAATACCAAGAACGGCAACAAGTATTTGGCATGGGCATTTGTCGAAGCGGCAAACTTTGCGCTGCGTTTCTGCCCCGAGGCCAAGCGTTTCTACGAGCGCAAAAAAGCCAAAACGAACACCGTGGTGGCGATCAAGGCGCTGGCCCACAAGCTGGCGCGAGCCTGCTTCTACATTCTGAAGGAGAAGAAACCCTTTGACGTGACGCGCTGCTTTGCATGAGTAACGACGGCGGCGGCAAGCCCGGCAAGGGGCCTGGACAACGAGCCAAGAACCTGGATGGGATGCCGTTCGCCGTCACCCGAGCAGTAAAACGGATCGCCCGCAACGTGAGCCAGCCAGGGGTTGGCGCCGGGAAACCGGCAGCCACGAGTCTGTGAAATCCATTGGACACGAAGCGGCACCAACGTTCTTTTGGGGCGGAAAAGCCGCCAGGGCGAAGGCTGTGCATCGCTGATCGCTTGATCCTGATGGGTGGCTGGCGCGATTCGTTCGCAGCCATACTTTGAAGAAACGGGTGCGGTCAGTGACTGCAACGGAGAAGTAAAGAAACAAAAACCGGCGGCTTGCGCCGCCATGGAATCGTTTACTCGCTTGACACGGGCCGGCTAATGGGCGGCCCCTTTAATTTCCCGTTTACAACTCATTGATTTTTCAATGAGTGAATTTCCATAAATGGGCTTGTTTTGAGTTTTTCTACAGCGTCAACGTAGAAGTAACCAGCGCTGCGCGGCTCTATCGCGCAGCGTCCGTGTTGACTGCCGAGTTGGGCGGCTGCCCGATTAGATGCCGATGTTCACCAAGGTGACGCTCCAATTCAAAAAAACGACGGAAGTAGACGTCTCCTTTGGTAGAGGTGCGGCATTCCGCGATGTACAAGAAGTACGCCTCCTCACCAACGAGTGCCATGAGGGCCTTCTTGGCAAAGAGTTCGCTATCGAGCTCGTCCGGTTTTTCCAGTTGAGTTCCTATGCCAGAAAACCCTTCAACTGTGTGTCGTTCCACAAGGAAGCGTTGAACTGGCAGGAGATCAACAGCCCCCCGCCTTTGCATGAAGTGACGAAATTCGTGCGCGTAAACCCAGATGACACGAGGTGTAGCTGACTCAAGTAGGGATTTTGCGAGCCATACGATGTACGACGTGTCCAGCCCTTGCATTAACGGCAGCAAAGCAGAAGGCACGCCCTCAAGTGAATCGCCTTTACGCCAAAGGAAGGCAGGAAACCGAAAATCGTCTCGAATGTCGGGGCGGTTCGAGTAATCCGTGGAATCAAGGTAAACAGTCAAGCCAATTCCATCAAATTGAGCCCAATCGTTGACGCGTTGCAGCAGGGGCGCAAGCTCCGGCAGTTGGATATGGTCGCCGATAAATTTAGGGCTCATGCTATTGAGATATAGCGTTGAACTCGCGGTCCGTGCGGCTTGCTGACTTTTGCAAGAGGCTCATAATTCTGCGATTCTTAATTGTGCTGCTTCATTACCTTGCGCGGCTGAAAGTCTAAGCCACTTAAGCGCCTCAGCCTGATTAGGTGCTATGCCGATTCCTTTATCGTACATAGTTCCCAATCCGTACTGCGCCATCTCGTTCCCGCTCTCTGCCGCTAACTTGAGCCACTTTTCCGCTTCGGAGGCATTTTTTTCAACACCTTCCCCGAGCAAGTATGAATAGCCTACGTTGTACTGAGCGACGGTATGACCTTGCTTCGCCGCTAGAACGAACCAATTGAACGCTGTCGCAGGCTCTATAGGGTGCATTGGAGTACCAACACTGTAATTAAACCCAACGCGGTACTGTGCCTCGGCATCACCTTTCTCGGCAGCTTTACGAAACCAGTAATCAGACTTTGCAAGGTCCTGCGAAACACCAGATCCCTCGAAATATTTTCCGCCGAGCATGGTTTGCGATGGCACGTAACCTTGCTCTGCTGCCTTAACATACCAAGACGCGGCTTCTTCTAAATCTTTCTTAACGCCGAATGCGCCAACAGAGTACATATTACCTATCGTATGTTGCGCCTCCAGATTTCCTAGGTTGGCGGCTTGAAGGCAATAATTAACCGCTCTCGGCACATCTTTAGCTACTCCAGCACCATCAGCATAGAGTCCAGAGAGTCTAAACATCGCGACTGGGTGTTGCTTTTCAGCAGCTAACTCATACCACTTGATTGCAGTCGCTGTATCAGGCGATACGCCGAACCCATTTGCGTACAAGTACCCCAGCGCAATCTGCGCATCTGCATCGCCCTCGTGTGCTTTGACGCTCATCACCTTAACAGCCAACGCATTCCATTTCTCAGGATACTCACGTCCGAATGTGTACCGACTATGATCCATCGGGCCTTTCAGCGCGCTATCGTCCGAGTTGCTCTTGCTTCTTTTCGCCAAAAAATAGTATACGAGTGCGGCAGTAACCAAGATAACGACGATGTACTCAGCCATAGCAATAGCTCCCAAGTCAGGTGGCACGAAGTAAACCGGGGTCGCGCTCCTTTTTGATAAATATTTCCGGAAATATCAGAGCATCAAGTGACGATTGTCTTGACGCCCAACTAGATATGGATAACAAATTTATCATGAGGTAATGTCGTCTATTTATGTTCGCACGGTCAGACATAAAATCATTTTCACGTTTTTTTATTGACCTGACCGCACGAGCGGTCAGGTTTGTTATTTTAGGCGCGCCTAAAATCTGGCGGATGAAAATTAAAGTAGCTTCTCAAGATTCTCCCAAACTACTTGACCGGATGCGCGCTGAAATCTCCACAAATTCCCGGTTGTCCGGCCCGATGTAATTGGCAGAAGGCCGGATGATCTTGTTGTCCAGGCGCTGCTCGATGATATGCGCGGCCCAGCCGCTGGTGCGGGAGATCGCAAACAGCGGGGTGAACATGGCTGTCGGCACTCCCAGCATGTGATAGCTCACGGCGGAGAACCAGTCGAGGTTGGGGAACATTTTTTTGCTGTCCCACATGACCGTTTCCAGCCTGGCTGCGATGTCGAACATTTTCATGTCACCGGCATCTGCCGACAGTTTTCTGGCTACTTCCCTGATGACTTTATTGCGCGGATCGGCGATGGTGTAAACCGGATGGCCGAAACCGATGATGATTTCCCGGTTCGTGACACGGCGACGAATATCAATCTCGGCTTCATCGGGGCTGTGGTAGCGTTGCTGGATGTCGAATGCGGCTTCGTTGGCTCCGCCATGCTTGGGCCCGCGCAGCGCACCGATGGCGCCGGTGATGGCGGAGTAGAAATCCGAGCCGGTACCGGCGATCACGCGCGCAGCGAAAGTGGAAGCGTTGAATTCATGCTCGGCGTACAGCACCAATGAGGTATGCATGGCCTTTACCCACATTTGCGGCGGCGGCTGGCCATGCAGCAGGTGCAGGAAATGTCCGCCGATGGAATCATCATCGGTTGTCAGTTCGATGCGGCGGTTATTGTGTGAATAGTGGTACCAGTACAGCAGCATCGAGCCGAGGCAGGCCAGCAGCCGGTCGGCCAGGTCGCGCGCAGTGGCGCTGGTATGGTTTGCCGCTTCCGGCAACACCGTGCCCAGCGCAGATACGCCGGTACGCATGACATCCATCGGGTGCGCTGTTGCGGGAATCGCTTCCAGCACGGTCTTGATGCTGGCGGGCAGGTCGCGCAGGTTTTTCAGTTTTGCCTTGTACGCGGCCAACTCCGCGAACGTAGGCAACTTCTCGTGCACCAGCAAATAGGCGATTTCCTCGAATTCGCAGGCAGCAGCCAGGTCCAGAATGTCATAGCCGCGGTAATGCAGATCGTTGCCGCTTCTGCCGACGGTGCAGATGGCAGTATTGCCCGCCACTACGCCTGACAGCATCACGGATTTCTTGCTTCTGGGAACGGAGGTTTCGGCAGTCTCACTCATTCTTGTTTTCAACGGAAGGCAGAGCATCCGGTTTTTGTTCGTATGCAGGGTAATCGAGAATATCGTACAGTTCAGCGCGGGTCTGCATGGTATCGACCACGTTTTTCTGCGTGCCTTCGGTGCGTATCGCCTGGTATACCTTGAGCGCAGCGGCATTCATGGCGCGAAATGCGGATAGGGGATAGAGCACCAGCGAGACATCTGCAGCAGCCAGTTCCTGGGTGGTGTAGAGCGGGGTTGCGCCAAACTCGGTGATGTTGGCCAGGATCGGCACTTTTACCGCAGCGGCGAACTGCCGGTACATGTTCAGTTCGGTTATCGCTTCGGGAAATATCATGTCCGCGCCCGCCTCGACACAGGCACAAGCCCGCTCGATGGCAGATTGCAATCCTTCCACCGCCAGTGCATCGGTGCGCGCCATAATGACAAAATCAGCATCGGTTCTGGCATCCACTGCAGCCTTGATCCGATCCACCATTTCATTCTTGCTGATGATGGCTTTGCCGGGGAGGTGGCCGCAGCGCTTGGCCTGTACCTGGTCTTCGATATGCATTGCCCCCGCGCCCGATTTAATCAGCGATTTAACCGTGTGAGCGATACCGCGCGCAGCGCCCGCGTCGCCGAAACCGGTATCCGCATCTACCAGCAACGGCAGATGGGTAATGTTGGTGATGCGACGGACATCAGTCAGCACATCGTCCAGCGTCGAAATGCCGCGATCGGGTACACCCAGCGAACCCGCTGCCACGCCGCCGCCAGAGAGATAAATCGCCTTGAAACCGGTGCGCTCTGCCATGCGCGCGCAGTAGGCATTAATGCAACCTGCCACTTGCAGGGGTTTCTCAGCGGCAAGCGCAGCACGGAAACGGGAGCCGGCGGAGAGTGTGGTCATAAGTATTCAAGGAGATACTGAATTTTCAATTGCGCAGGAGCAGATACGTTGAAAACGGGAGTTCAACGGAATGTAAAAATACCTTTACCCCAGCAGATGCCTCACCGAGTCACGCTCTTCCAGCAAATCCTGGTAGCTTGCCTGCATTCTTGTTGTGCCGGAGTCGCTTATTTGCAGTCCCTGAAC
>JAYUYT010000047.1:0-6286 GCA_043752345.1 Nitrosospira sp. | reverse complement strand
TCCTCAGGCTGGGACGGCCTTCCCTGTGAATCGTGAATTCTTACTTAACTTCCTTAACAGCATTTCATTAAATTCGATCATACAAGGCTGGGGTGAGGGACGAACCCCAGCAACATGTAATCTCGAAATGCTGGGGTTCGCAAGTTCACCCCAGCCTACAGCGCTGACAGGAGCAGGAATGGAAGATGCAAAATATGTGATCTGGTTGGACGAGCTGCGCATGACCGATGTGGGCAGCGTCGGCGGCAAGAACGCTTCACTCGGGGAGATGATCAGTCAATTGGCTCAAGCTGGGGTGCGGGTTCCCGGCGGTTTCGCCACAACCGCTGCGGCTTATCGTGATTTCCTGGCGCAGGGTGGTCTGGCGCGGCGCATCGAAGAAATACTTGCCACGCTGGATATCAAAGATGTCGCAGCACTGGTTGATACCGGCGCACAAATCCGTAGCTGGATCGTGGCAACCCCGCTGCCGCCACGGCTGGAGCAGGAGATCGCAGCTGCTTACGAAAAGCTGCTGCAGCAGGCAGCCGGCGATATTTCCGTGGCGGTGCGTTCTTCAGCCACCGCCGAAGACCTGGTCGACGCCTCGTTCGCCGGGCAGCAGGAAACCTTTCTCAATATCCACGGCCTGGACAATCTGCTGGCAGCAGTCAGGCAGGTGTTTGCCTCGCTCTACAACGACCGCGCCATTTCCTACCGCGTCCACCACGGTTTCGTTCATGCCGAAGTGGCGCTGTCTGTCGGAGTGCAGCGCATGGTGCGTAGCGATATCGGTGCTGCCGGCGTGATATTCACGCTCGACACCGAGTCCGGTTTCGATCAGGTGGTGTTCATCACGGCTTCCTATGGTCTTGGCGAAACCGTGGTGCAGGGCGCGGTGAACCCGGATGAATTCTACGTTTACAAACCCGCGCTGCAGAAGGGCAGACCGGCGATCTTGCGGCGTAATCTCGGTTCCAAGCTCATCAAGATGCAATTCACCAGCAGCCGTGCAGCCAACCATTCAGTGGCAACGCTGGCAGTGGAGGAGGACGAACGCCAGCGCTTTTCCATCACCGATGCGGAAGTGGAAGAACTTGCGCGCCATGCGCTCGCGATCGAACGGCATTATCGCCGGCCGATGGATATCGAATGGGGTAAAGACGGTACCGACGGCAAGCTTTATATCCTGCAGGCACGGCCGGAGACAGTACAGGCCCAGGCGGCGATGGAAACATTGCGGCGCTATCGCCTGAAAACCAGATCGGAAATATTGGCAACGGGCCGTGCCATCGGCCAGAAAATCGGCAGCGGACCGGTGCGGCTGATCCTCAATGCGAAAGAGATGTCACGGGTGCAGCAGGGCGACGTGCTGGTGACCGACATGACCGATCCTGACTGGGAGCCGATAATGAAGCGCGCTGCCGCCATCGTCACCAATCGCGGCGGACGCACCTGCCATGCGGCCATTATTGCGCGCGAACTGGGCATTCCGGCCGTGGTCGGGTGCGGCGATGCCACCAACGTATTGTCCGACGAGCAAATGGTCACGGTATCTTGCAGCGAGGGTGACAGCGGCAATGTTTATCGCGGCATGCTGGAAGTCGAAGTGCTCGACCTTGCCCTGGAAACCATGCCCAAGCCGCCGGTAAAGATCACGCTGAATGTGGGCAACCCAGAACTGGCATTTGCTTTCCAGCGTCTGCCCAATGACGGCGTGGGACTCGCGCGGCTGGAATTCATCATTGCCCGCATGATCGGCATCCATCCCAAGGCGGTGCTCGATTACCCCAATATTCCGGCGGACTTGAAGCGCGAAGTGGAGAAACAGAGCGCAGGCTATCGCGATCCGGTGAGTTTCTACGTGGAAAAACTCACCGAAGGCATCGCCATGCTCGGGGCGGCATTTTTCCCCAAGCCGGTGATCGTGCGTCTGTCGGATTTCAAATCCAACGAGTACTCCAGCCTCATCGGCGGGCAGCGCTACGAGCCCAAGGAGGAGAATCCGATGCTGGGTTTCCGCGGCGCTTCGCGTTACGTAGCCGAAAACTTTCGTGATTGTTTCGAGCTGGAATGCCGGGCACTGAAAAAAGTGCGCGACGAGATGGGACTCACCAACGTGGAAATCATGATTCCATTTGTGCGCACCTTGACCGAGGCCAGGCGCGTGGTGGAACTGCTGGCGAACGATGGCCTAAAACGCGGCGAAAACGGACTGCGGCTGATCATGATGTGTGAAATTCCGTCCAATGCGCTGCTGGCGGATCAATTCCTGGAATACTTCGACGGCTTTTCCATCGGCTCGAATGATCTCACTCAACTGACCCTGGGGCTGGACCGCGATTCCAGCCTGGTCGCCGCGTCTTTC
This sequence comes from Nitrosospira sp., assembly GCA_043752345.1. Lineage (GTDB taxonomy): Bacteria > Pseudomonadota > Gammaproteobacteria > Burkholderiales > Nitrosomonadaceae > VFJL01. Next base: position 3,939 of record JAYUYT010000047.1, on the reverse strand, counting down.
GACGAACGCGACCCGGCGGTAAAAGCCTTACTGCATCTGGCCATCCAGGCGTGTCGTAAAGCCGGTAAATATATTGGCATTTGCGGACAAGGACCGTCGGATCACCCCGATCTGGCGAAATGGCTGATGGAAGAAGGGATCGATACTCTTTCGCTCAACCCTGATAGCGTGATCGAAACCTGGTTGTATCTGGCGGAGCAAGCGAAGAAACCGGTATGACTATTGATCCGGCGCGAATAGAGTATGAAACCGTTCGTGTTGAGTCCTTCGATAGACTCAAGAGGGCCTTGTCGAAACATGAATGGTCTCATGGCCTTCGACAGGCTCAGGCCGAACGGAATGTGATTCCAATTCGTGCCGGATCAATAATTCGCGGGGATACGCGGAGTTGGTCGTCTGGCCCTGGTTTCTTTCGCCAGCAGTCGTTTCTCGCGCTGATAGACCAGGACTGCTGCGGTACGCAGGCAGCCCAGCACCAACAGCAGTGCACTCAAGGCGTAAATCTCATCCGCTGCAATCTTGTGCTCAAATAATTTGATCATGATTTCGCGCAGAACGAACACGATGCCGGCGTCGGCAATAAATGTCAGGCGCAGGCGATGCTCATCAAAATGGGAAACAAGGGAACGCGAAAGCTCGATCAGCACGAACAGGGTCAGCACATCGGAAACAAGGCGAACGTAATGGCGTGTGATATCGGTGTTCGTTAGCAGATCGCCGAGCTGCAGGAATAAATTGACGACACCGGCAGTAACCCCGATGGTAATAAATAGCAGCAGTACCCCGAATAGCAGATTGATCGCGCGATCAAAAATCTTTGTGGCGGAGAAGATCATATTGCCGCAACCATACACGGGGTTTGTTACAGCAATGTGATGCTGGTGAAAAAAAGCTGAACGGGCTGAATTCGACACGTTTCAGACAGTTAGATTTTTCGATAACGGATACTCAACGCTAAAGCTCAGCCGACGCGAGACCGCGAAAAACGGAAAAGGGGAGAAAAACGGAAAAGGGGACAGACCACGGTTTCATTTTTGATTGAACGTCTGTTCCTGGCACTGAACGGTCGGGCGATTTTCCTCAAAGCGTGCGCTCAAGCTAGGGTGCTATTCCTGCGCGGGGCGCCGCAATACAGCCGAAACGTGATGCGTCGAGTTCCACGTCCGCGCGCGCCCATGCCTTTTTGAAACGCGCTTCGATCAATGCTGCCTGGTCGTCCTTCTTTTGCGCACGCAGTGTCTGCAACAGTCCAAGTAGCGCCCAGCCGCTGTGGCGATTTCTGCGCAGATCCTCCCAGTACACCGTCTCCGCTTCGGCTGCGCGCCCCGCTTCCAGCAGGATAGCACCTAGCGTCAGTCTTGCAGGGGATTGCCATTCCGGCGGTTCCGTATAAGCGAGGGCATCCTCCAGTCGCACCGCCCGGTCCAGGTGTGCGATGGCGGTATCGAACTGTCCACGGGCTGCCGCGATCTCGCCAGCCAGCACCTCGGGACCAATGCTCAATACGTCGCGCGCGCTATTCAGCGACATCAATTGCCAATCCAGTGCCCCATCATTTGTGATCGCGCGCAGCGCCCCCAATTCCTGCTCGGCCTGCTGCAACTGCCTCGTTGCAGTAAACGCCAGGCCGCGCACATAGTGCCAGGCACCCTGCAAGAATGCATTGGTGGCTGGCGGCGCTGGCTCCTGGAGTATCTCGTTCCATTTTCCAAACCTTGCCAGCGCCCAGTACGGCACCACTCGGAATATCGCTGTCGCCGGTATCGCCTGCAATACTGGTTCATCTATGGTGCTGGCCAGCTTGCGTGCCGATTCTATCGCCATGCGACTCTGGCCATCCGCGGTGGCGGCGAACCAGAGAAAATGGATGTTGTGGGGGAAATATACTGCCGGGTACAACCCTGGTTCCGGTGCGGGGTGCTGCGCGAAATACGCCTCGTCGGCTGCGATGGCAAGCTGATTGCTTTTCATCGCGTCGGCATAGCGGCCTACGCGCAGGTAGATGTGCGACGGCATGTGCAACAGATGTCCCGCCGCCGGCATCAACGTGAGCAGCATATCGGCCGCCTTCTCTGCTCGCTCCGGTGTACTCGTCGGCTCGACCAGGTGAATATACATATGCGCCGCGCCCGGATGTCTCGGACTGCGCTGCAGCACCTCCTCGGTTATCGCGACTATTTCGGCCGTGCCTTCGAGCGGATAACCATCGCGCATCCAGTAACCCCAGGAGTTGAGATCCATCAACGACTCGACATAGAGCATCGCAATGTCATGGTCACTGCGAAAACGCAGATGCACTTCCCGCATCGCATCCGCGTAAGCCTTGTCGTTCATCTTGCGCTGCTCGGGTTTCCCGGTGTAGCGCTTCTCCAGCGCGTCAATCAGCGCGCGCTCACGCGACGAAACCTGCGCGACGAGTGATGCGGCTTTGCGTACAAGTTCCAGCGCCGGTATCTCATCCTTCGCTTCCATTGGTGCGTTGATGTTTGGACCAAGTACTAACGCCTGGCCCCAGTACGCCATTGCAAGCGCAGGGTCCAGCCGTGCCGCTTCCCGGAACGCAAGGCCTGCTTCGGCATGGTTAAATGCGTAAGAGAGATTCAGTCCCTGATTGATGAATTGCTGCGCCCGCCCGTTTCGCGTGCTGACCGGGAATGTATGTGAGCCGAGATTCAGCAGCTTCGGTGCGGCCTGCCCTTCCGCACCTGACTGATTTGGCGGCTGCGGCTGCATATCATGTTTATGCGCAGATCCTGATACCGCGGATGTTGCAGCACTCGCGCCGTTCTGGGCAGTCTCAGCAAACGCAGCAGCAGTGATGCTGCCAGCAGTCACCGCCAATCCCAGCATAATGAAATGAGAAGTACGGAGTTGCATGGATATCACCTCTTTGGTAGTCGGTCACTATTGATACGGCAGGAATTAGAATCACATTCCGTTCGGCCTGAGCCAGTCGAAGGCTATGAAACCATTCATGTTTCGATAAGGCTCTCCTGAGTCTATCGAAGGACTCAACACGAACGATTTCATACTTTGCCGCATTGTTGAACTACGGGAGACAGACTTCAGATCAAGTTGGAATTATTAACAGTTTTTGTAATTGCGTTTCTCGCACTCCCGTGCCAGTTGTTGTGCCCGCGCGATTTGTGCGGGTTTCATCTTCCCGGCCGCCGTATCCCGATTCTGTTGTGCCTCACTGAACCCTTTTGCTGCCGCCAGGCTGAACCACATGTAGGCGCGCACATAATCCATGGGTACGCCCTGACCGGTGGCATACATCAAACCAAGATCATTTTGCGCATTGGCATGTCCTTGCGCGGCAGATAGACGAAACCATTTCACCGCTTCCTTGTAGTCCTGCTCCACCCCTTCTTCGCCATTTTCATACAACTCACCCAGGCTATATTGCGCATACGCATTCCCTTGCAGCGCAGCCAGTCGATACCACTTTACGGCTTCCCGATGGTTGAAAGGCACTCCCTGGCCATCGTCATACATCGAACCCAGGTATAACTGCGCAAATGCATTTCCCTGTTCTGCCAGGGGGCGGAACAATTTTTCCGCTTTTGCGTAATCGCCCGCAAAGTAGGCCTGTTTCGCCTCCGCCAGCGGATCGGCCATCGCCTGTCCGGTCAACGCAAATAAAAGCAGACAAGCCAATAATCCCTGTTTCAACAACTGCTTCATTCTCGTTATCCTTTTGCTTGAGTACAGGCTCTACCACGGCAGTTAGACTATTTAGTGTGATATTAGCACGGAAGAAAAGACACAAGACCGGCAGCAGGCTTGCGCCGGGGAGTTGGCTCAGCGTCCGGATGATTGGCCTTGAGTGTCAGCGCTGTAGATACTCTGTTCGAGGACAAGCATTTTTCTGTAATTTTTCACTTTCCGCCTTATGCTGGGATAGCGTAAAAGCGGGTGTTATCGAAGGGCTTGTTG